>SCQA01000297.1 GCA_004298725.1 bacterium | reverse complement strand
TTTCTTTTTTTCTCCTCTCCCCTTGAGGGATATCAATCCCCTTCTTGGGAGAGGGTAGGGTGAGGGGTAAAGGTGAGGAAAAGACAGGTAACGGTTGTCGGAAAAGACATCTCAGAATTGATACACGATACCTTTTGATTGCGCAAAAGAATTAATCAGAGATTTCTTAGGCGGGCAATCAATCGTATGACGAATTTTAGCTTTGTTTCGGAGGCGGCTTTGTCCGCATTGGAAAATGTTGCAGGAACTTAGAATAAAAAACCTTGCCATAATAGATAATCTGTCCGTAGTCTTTGGGCCGGGGCTTAATATTTTTACCGGAGAGACGGGCGCCGGCAAGAGCATTATTATCGACGCCATATCCCTTATTCTCGGCGACAGGGCCTCAAACGACATGATTAGAACGTCCGCTGATGAGGCCGAGGTGGAGGCGCTTTTCGACCTCGGCGGCGCGTCCGCTCCGCTAAGGGGCATAAAGGTAGTGCTTGACGAGGCAGGCATAGCGCAATCTGAAAGCTTGATAATAAAGCGCGTTATAAACAAGTCCGGCAGAAACAGGATATATATCAACGGAAGCCTTGCCACGCTGGTTACGCTTACGGAGGTCGGCAGGCGGCTTATAGACATATGCGGCCAGAGCGAGCATCAGTCGCTTACAAGGCCCGAGGAGCATATAGAGGCGCTTGATTCGTTCGGCGGGTTTTTAAAACTGCGCGAGGATATGGCCGGGGCGTACAAGGCGTATTACAGCCTCAAAAAAGGGCATGAAGCGCTTACACATGACGCCGGCGGCTTGGCGTCAAGAAGAGAAACCCTTGCTTTTCAGTCAAAAGAAATAGAAGACGCCGCGCTCAGGCCCGGCATGGAGGCGGAGCTTTTAAAGGAAAAGGAGCGGCTTAAAGGCGCGGAAAAGATAAAGGCCGCGGCCATGAACGCGGATAAAATTATTTATTCAGACTCCGGTTCGGCGGTTGAACGCCTCGGAGCGGTGGTTAAATCGTTAAAAGAAGTCTCCGGCCTTGACGACAAAATAGCCAAAAGCCTTCAGGCGATAGAGGCAAGCGTGTATCAGCTTGAAGACGCCGGAACATTTTTGCGCGACTACGCGCGCTCCGTCGAGAGCGACCCGCAGGCGCTTGACGAACTTGGCGAGAGGCTTGACAAAATAAGCCGCCTGAAGAAGAAGTACGGCGCGACAGTCGAGGCTATACTTGAAAAAAAGGCCGAGTTTGACAGCCAGCTTGCCGGTCTTGCCAATTATGAAGAGCGCTTGAAGGTAATGGAGGCGTCTTTAAAGCAGGCAAAGGAGCTGGCCGAGGAAGTCGCGTCAAAGCTTACGGCAAAGAGGGTTGAAGCGGCCAAGTCTTTTAAAGGTAAGATAGAAGACGAGCTTAAAAGCCTTGCCATGAAGGGTACTGTCTTCGAGGTCAGGCTTGAGACGGACAAAAATCATGACGGCGCGCCGCGTTTTAGCGAAAAGGGCGTTGACAGAGTCAGCTTTTACATATCGCCAAACCCAGGGGAGGAACTAAGGCCGCTTGCCAAGATTGCCTCCGGCGGCGAGCTTTCAAGGCTGATGCTTTCAATGAAAAAGGCGGCGACGGCGGGTAGGGTTTCCACGTTGGTATTCGACGAAATAGACGCCGGCATAGGCGGGTCAGCGGCTCAGGCAGTGGGGTTGAAGCTTAAAGAAGTGGCAACGGGGCATCAGGTGGTATGTATAACGCATTTGCCGCAGATTGCCGCCTTTGCGGATATGCACTTTGCCGTAGTCAAGCAGACGGCGCGCGACGGCAGAACCACTACGTCCGTCAGGCAATTGAAAGAAGATGAAATTACCGGCCATATAGCGGATATGCTTGGCGGCGTTAAGGTTACGGATGTTACCCGCAAACACGCGACCGAGCTTGTAGAGCTTGCCGGAAAGTTGACAAAGAAAAAACAGTAACGCGGTTTGGCCGGGCTAAGCAGGGGCATATCAAGGGTTTCGGAGGCGAGTTGGTAAGAAAGGCGGTTGCAAGCGATGTTTCAGGGATATACGGGCTGTTAGAGCAATTTTCGCGGCGCGGGGTAATGCTTCCGCGCACCGTTTCCGAAATAACCTCGAGCCTTGGCGAGTTTTTTGTGTTTGAGGAAGATGGCTTTATAATAGGCGCGGGCGCTTTGTTCGTTTGGGGGGCTGAACTTGGCGAAATACGCTCGCTTGCCGTAAAAAGCGAGTACGCAAGGCGCGGCATAGGCACGAGTCTTGTTCAGGCATGCCTTGACGAGGCGCGGAGTTTAGGGATTAAAAAAGTCTTCGCGCTGACGTATCAGACGGCCTTTTTCAACAGGCTCGGCTTCAGGGCGGTTGATAAGACGGAGCTTCCGCAAAAAATATGGGGGGACTGCATAAAGTGCGCTAAGTACGCGTCATGCGACGAGACTGCGGTAATTATAGAGATGACATAACATGAGATGAAATAACACACAGAGGAGTTCACTGGGATGAGGCGTTCATGGGTTATTATTTCGTCGTGTTGTATCTCAACGTTGATGATTTTTTTTGCCGGGTGCGCCAATGCCGCGGTAGAGGCGCGGGCGGCGGAGGCAATGGCCGCGGGAAGGGCAAGGCCGATTGATAAGGCGCTGATGGATGCCGTTACCGCCTCGGAAGATATAAAGGTTACGGCGCTTTTAAAAAGGGGGGCTGACCCGAACGCAAAGGACGGCCACATGGAAACGCCGCTTCATTCGGCGGCGTGGAACGGAAATACGCGGATAGCGGCCCTTCTTATTGAAAACGGCGCGGATGTGAACGTAAAGAATTCATCCGGCGATACGCCGCTACATTTGGCGGCGTATTACGGAAAGACCGGCGTTATGCTCATTCTTATTGAAAAAGGCGCAGGCGTTGACGCCAAGAGCGATTTGGACGAGACCGCCCTTCACCGCGCCGCCATGCAGGGCAAGTCCGAGGCGGCAAAGATTCTTGTTGAGAACGGCGCCGACGTGAACGCAAGAAGCAAGCTTAAATTCTTGGAGAAGCTGAAGGCCAAGGTGAAGGGCAAAGGCAAGGAAGGTGGGCATACGCCGCTTTATTACGCGGAACAAAAAAAGAGCGAAACCATAGTTCAGTTTCTTAAAGAGCACGGGGCGAAGCGCTGAAAGTTTTTTTAACGCAGGGCGGGGGGAGTGTTTTGAAAAAAAGTACTAAGACGCCGGCGGTGCAGGGCGGTAGCGGCGCGTCTGAGGTTATTGACGTTTTGGCGTCACTGCTTCGGAAAAAAGGCGTTGGTTCTTATGAGATATTTTATTCAATGGAATCAGGTTTTGGCGCGGAGGCGCAAAACAACGGCGTAGAGGCTTTAAAATCGCGTTCAAGTTCAGGCGTTGGTTTAAGGGTAATAACGGACGGCAAACAGGGTTTCGGGTTTTCAAGCGTGCTTACGCCGGAGGCTTTGTCCGCCTTGTGCGACGCCGCCGCTTTCGCGAGCGCTGGAGCAAGCGTTGACGAAGGGCTTTGCCTTGCAGTGCCTTCGGCTGTAAGGAAGTTTACGGAAGACGGTCTTTTTGACGAGACGTTTTTTACCGCGCCTTCAGCCGAAAAGATTGAATTGGCGCTAAGCCTTGAGCGCGCCGCCATGTCGGCCTCACCGAAGATTACGCGTGTAAGAAAGGCCTCTTACAGCGAATCCCTTCAGTACGCGAGGGTTGTAAATTCGAGCGGAGTGGATAGGGAAAAGTCAGCTACGTTTTATTCCTCAAGCGTTACGGCAATTGCCGGGGATAACGGAGAATCGCAGATGGGGTGGGAGGCCGGCTTCGGCCATAAAAGAAGCGACATAGACGTTTTGTCCATCGGAAGGGCGTCTGCCGAGAACGCTTTGCGGATGCTCGGCGCGAAGACGATAAAGACCATAAAATGTCCTGCGGTTATTGAAAATACGGTAGCGTGCGAATTTCTTGAAGCTTTAGTCAGTTCATTCATGGCCGACAACGTGCACAAGGGCAAGTCAATGCTTATTGGCAAGCTCGGCACCGCCGTGGCTTCGCGCCATGTAAATGTCTGGGACGACGGCCTGTTAAAAGGCGGCTGGGCTACGTCGGCCTTTGACGCCGAGGGCGTGGCGCGGCAAAAAACCCCGCTTATAATAAACGGCATTGCCGAAGGCTACCTTTACGATACCTATTGGGCCAAGAAAGACGGCGTAAAATCAACCGGCAACAGCGCAAGGGGCGGTTTTAAGAGCCTGCCAACGCCCGGGCCGTCCAACGTGTATATTGACAAAGGCGTTTTGACGCTTAAAGAGCTTCTTGCGAAACTTGGAACTGGCCTTTTTGTAACAGAGGTGCTTGGCGCGCATACGGTTAATACCGTAAGCGGCGAATTTTCACTTGGCGCGTCGGGGCTGTGGGTTGAGAACGGCAAGGCTGTATATCCGGTAAGGGGCATGGTCTTTTCCGGCACGCTTCTCGGCCTTTTTTCAAAAATAGAGGCAAGCGGGTCGGATTTGCGGTTTATGGGTTCGGTGGGCGCTCCGGCCATTCTTGTCAGTGAGTTGGAGGTAAGCGGCGCATGATAAAAATCCCGGCAATTAAGGAATTAGAAGAAATAAAGGCGGTGCTTTCCAGTAATCCGCTCTTTGCCGGACTTGACGGCTTCTATTTAAAAGACCTTGCTAAAGTGGGCGAGGTAAGGCAGTGGCCAAAAGATTCACAGATAATCCTCGAAGGCGACTACGGCGACGCGGTTTACTTCATCCTCTCCGGAAGGGTCAAGGTGACTCTTTACGGAGAAGAAGGCAGAGAGATAGTTCTTTCGGTGCTTTCTGACGGAGACATGTTCGGAGAGATGGCCTTGCTCGACGACAAACCGCGCTCAGCCAACGTGGAGTCTATTCATGAACTACGGTGTTTCGTGGTTGAAAGGGATGAGTTTCTTGCCTATCTTAAATCGCATCACAAGATTTATACGAAGCTTCTCGCGTATTTCACAAGCAGACTGAGGGAAGCAACGAGAAAAATAGGAGGGCTTGCCCTTTTAGATGTATGCGGCAGGATAGCCCATACGCTTCTTGGCATGTCAAAGGAAAAAGGCGAGGATACTGGCGGGGTCATAGCCGTAGAGAGGCCGACGCACGAGGAATTGGCCGCTTTGATAGGCTCGTCAAGAGAAGTCGTAAGCAGGGCGCTTAAAAAGATGACGACCGAGGGTTATATAAAGATTGAAAAAGATAAGATAATACTCTATCTGGAATCTTAAAAGGCGCGGATAAGGAAAAGTTGACGGCTTCTTTTTTGCCGTTACCAGTGAGGCCTGCGAGATGTGGAAACTTGATTGTCAGCAAATGCCCCCCTTTGTCGTAATTACCTTAATTTAAAAGCAAATTTCCGAATTTGAGAGCCACCGTTTTCTTTAATTTTCTCTGAAAAACGCAAAGGTTGGAGAAAAGGGGCAACAGTCTCTTATTGTTATTTGTAATCGTAGTTTTTAGCAATTTTTCTTATTAGTGACGCTGGTCACAGTTTAAGGCTTCTTGTTAATATAGAATGCGTCTATGTTTTGAGGCAGTGGTTTCACCCTTAGTTTTTGTTTAAGGTGGTTCAAACGGTTTTTCTTTCAATAGACGTTTAAAGAACTTGACTTTCAAAAACCCATATGATATTCATTCAGAACTGGAAAAAGAATTTTAACTTGCCGTATTTGGCGGTAGGCGCTGAGATTGTCGCGTTAACTTTGATTTACGCACTGTCGTAAGGTGTTTGATATAAATGTATTTAATTTTAAAAGGAGCGCGTCATGAAGAAGCGGTATTTAACGCTGTTTGTTCTCACAAACGACGCTTCCAAAACAAAGCAGTTTAAGTTGCAGGTAAACGCGCTTAAGGCCGTTGCCGCGGTCTCCGTTGCGCTCTTTATCGTCTTTGCCTTTATTTTAGTTGATTATACAAGGCTTAAAGGCAACGCTCTCGAGCTTAGCAGGCTCCAAAAGGAGACTACGGCTCAGAAGATAGAGTTGCAGGGCCTGTTCGGCAAGATAAAGGGCGTGGAAGCTGAGCTTGCAAAGTTAAACGTCTTTGACAGGAAGTTGCGTATTATAGCCAATATTGAAAAACCGAAGGGCGAAGGGCGCGTTGACGCCGTACTCGGCCTTGGAGGCGATTCATCCAAGGACGCCGACGAATACTTCACCACGCCGAAGTCAAAAGTCGGCGACCTCGTGAAGGACATGCACTCGGAGCTTAATGACATTGAAGGCAGGGCAAAAGAGCAGGAGAAGAGCTTTGCCGAGCTTCATGAACAGCTTATGAAGCAGTCGTCGCTTCTTGCGGCCACGCCGTCCATATGGCCGGTGCGCGGCTGGCTGACTTCGCGTTTCGGGCAGAGGACTTCTCCTTACACCGGACTGCCGCAGATTCACAAGGGGCTTGACATAGCCAACAAGGTGGGAACGCCGGTTGTGGCATCGGCTGACGGCATAGTTATAAAGTCCGCATGGGAAAATAACCTCGGCAAGACCGTTATCATACGCCACGGCTACGGCGTAACCACCACGTACGCGCACCTTTCTGAAATAGGCGTCCGCGTCGGGCAGAAGGTCAAGAGAGGGCAGAAGATAGCGGCTGTCGGCAATACGGGGCGCTCAACCGGCCCGCACCTTCATTATCAGGTGGCGCTTAACGGGGTTGAAGTAAACCCGGACAAGTATATATTAGAGTAGTTGTTTTTTTTGCGGAGCGCGTTGTTTTGCGCGTTTGCAAAGCAGATGAACACACGGGTGTAATTAAAGATATTAAAAGCCCGGCCGCCGGAGGCGGCCGGGCTTTTTTATATGGCATTGGCGCAAAAAAATATAGTATTTTTTCTTAAAAGACATGGAAATACTTTTGCGGCTGTGTTAACATTTTCCGATATGTTTGTGGCACAAAATAAAGGCAGGATGAAACCCTTCCGTTGCTTTAGTCTTTTTTAATAAGCCGGAAAGGAAATAACGGTGAGGCATGCTGAGTATCCTTAAAAAGGTCTTCGGAAGCAAGAACGAACGCGAGATAAAAAAACTCCATCCGGTTGTCGGGGCGGTAAACGAGCTTGAGCCTAAAATGCGCGTTCTAAGCGACAGCCAGCTTAAAGATGTTACTGCGCGGCTAAAAGACGAAATATCGCGCGGCAAAGACCTTGACGCGGTGTTGCCAGAGGCGTTCGCCCTAACCCGCGAGGCCGCCAGAAGGGTGCTCAATATGCGCCACTTCGACGTTCAGTTGATGGGCGGAGCCGTACTGAACAGCGGCAAGATTGCTGAAATGAAGACAGGCGAGGGCAAAACCCTTGTGGCGACCCTTCCGCTTTACCTTAACGCTCTTTCCGGCAAAGGCGCGCACCTTGTTACCGTTAACGACTACCTTGCGCGCAGGGACGCCGCGTGGATGGGCAAAATATATCACGCGCTTGGCTTGTCGGTAGGCGTGATTCAGCACGAAGCGAGCTTTATTTACGACCCGTCTTTTCCGCCGGACGCGGGCGCGTATCTGCATCTTAGGCCGGTAAGCCGCAAGGAGGCCTACCTTGCCGACATTACCTACGGAACGAACAACGAATACGGCTTTGATTACCTGAGAGACAACATGAAGTTCTCGCTTGACGAATATGTCCAGCGCGAGCTTAACTTCGCCATAGTTGACGAGGTGGACTCCATACTTATAGACGAGGCGAGAACGCCGCTCATCATATCCGGTTCGACCGAAGACTCAACCGACAAGTATTACGTTATTGACAGAATAATGCCGGGCCTTAAAAAAGAGGCTCATTATACGGTAGATGAAAAGACGCGGCAAGTGATGATGACCGACGAAGGCGTAAGCAAAGTGGAAGAATTGCTTAAGATAGACAACCTTTACGACGCTAAAAACATCGAGTTGCTTCACCACGTTAATCAGGCGCTTAAAGCGCACGCTCTCTTTAGAAGAGACGTTGATTATGTGGTAAAAGACGGCGAAGTTATAATAGTGGACGAATTCACCGGAAGGCTCATGGCCGGCAGAAGGTGGAGCGAAGGCCTGCATCAGGCGGTTGAGGCCAAGGAAAAAGTGAAGATAGCCAATGAAAATCAGACGCTTGCCACGGTCACGTTCCAGAATTATTTCAGGATGTACTCGAAGCTGGCCGGTATGACCGGCACAGCCGACACCGAGGCCGCGGAATTCAATGAAATATACAAGCTTGACGTCATGGTCGTTCCGACAAACAAGCCCATGCTTAGAAAAGACTCCACCGACCTTATTTACAAGACGAAAAAAGAGAAGTTCAAGGCCGTTATAAAAGAGATAGAAGACTGGCACGCCAAGGGCAGGCCGGTGCTCGTTGGAACAATATCAATAGAAGACTCTGAAAAGCTGGCCGTTATGCTTTCAAAGCACGGCATACCTCACCACGTGTTAAACGCCAAACAACACGAGCGTGAGGCTGAAATAGTGGCGCAGGCCGGCCGCCTTGGAGCCGTAACCATATCCACAAACATGGCCGGCAGGGGCACGGACATACTGCTTGGCGGAAATCCGGATACCATGGCCACCGCCGTTGCCGGCAAGGACGACTCAACAGCCGAATATAAGGCCGCGCTTACAGCCGCGCGCGCGCATTGCGAAGAAGAAAAGAGAAAGGTGCTTGAGCTTGGCGGGCTTCACATATTAGGCACGGAGAGGCATGAGTCAAGGCGCATAGACAATCAGTTAAGAGGCCGTTCCGGCAGGCAGGGAGACCCGGGTTCGTCGCGGTTTTATCTCGCGCTTGACGACGACCTTATGCGCATCTTCGGAAGCGACAGAATAGCCTCTATTATGGGTAAAATAGGCATGGCCGAGGACGAACCCATAGAGCACGGCCTTGTGTCAAAGGCAATTGAGAACGCCCAGAAGAAGGTCGAGGCGCATAACTTCGACATAAGAAAACACCTTCTTGAATACGATGACGTAATGAACCAGCAAAGAGAAGTCATTTACGGCTACAGGCGCCAGATACTCGGCCAAGAAGGCCTTAAAGACATGGTGCGGGAGTTTGCCGCGGAGATGTCCACGGCGCTTGTCAACGCGCACATTGAAGAAAAGTCGCACTCTGAAGACTGGGACGTGAAGGCCGTAAGCGACGCGGCAATTAAGCAGTTCGGCGTGGCTGTAACCGCCGGGGAAGTAAGCTCCGTGAATTCGCGCGAGGGCCTTGACGCCGTTATTGTTGAAAAGGCTTTGGCCGCGTATTCACTGAAGGTAGCCACGGTAGGCGACGAGACTTTTTCGCAATTTGAAAAGATTATAATGCTTAATACGCTTGATAATTTATGGAAAGACCACCTTCTTTCCATGGACCATCTTAAAGGCGGCATAGGGCTTCGAGGCTACGGCCAGAAGAATCCGCTTCAGGAGTATAAGAAAGAGGGCTTTGACCTCTTCGTTGACATGATGTACAGATTGAAATCGGAAGTTGTCGAGCGCCTCTTTAAGGTGCAGATACAGGAAGACGAAGCGCCGCAGGAGGCAATGCCGCAGTTAGAGCCGCAACACGTTGAATACAGGCACGGCGAAGAGACCAAGCAGGATGACTCTGA
Organism: bacterium; assembly: GCA_004298725.1. Lineage (GTDB taxonomy): Bacteria > Desulfobacterota > GWC2-55-46 > GWC2-55-46 > GWC2-55-46 > SCQA01. The sequence goes on along the minus strand of SCQA01000297.1, from coordinate 6,231 downwards.
TGAAGAGAAAGAGGCCCCGATAACAAGGCAGGGCGATAAGATAGGTAGAAACGACCCATGCCCGTGCGGAAGCGGTAAAAAGTATAAAAAGTGTTGCGGAGCAAGCGAGTCTGCCTGATGCGCGCTTAATGGCTGTAGGGAAGTTTGGCGTTATAAGTTATTTTGTTGACGTAAATGGTTGCCTCCCCTCAGCCCCTCCTTGTTAAAGGAGTGGCTGATTAAGAAGAAGCGGCACTTAAGATTTAGTCCTGTAGGCGGGCGTTGCCCGCCGTAGGTCTGTATGAGACGCTATCGCTACCCGTGATTCATTCCCTTGCTGAAGATGGTTGAGTTGATAAAGCACAACGATACTTGTTCCGGTGTAAACCTTAAAATGAAAATATCTTTTTTACCGGTAGCCGTGTGACTGCAAAAATAAAACCTCACAAAAAAATAGACGGTATTATAAAGGTCAGGGGCTTTCGCGCCTCCGGCATATACGCGGGCATAAAGAAGCCCGGCAAGGGCAAAGACCTCGCGCTTATCGTAAGCGATACGCCCGCCGTGGTTGCGGGCGTATTCACCAAAAACAAGGTAAAGGCCGCGCCCGTGCTTATAGATATGCAAAGGGTTAAAAAAGGCGTCTCCCGTGGCGTTGTAATAAACAGCGGCAACGCCAACGTAAGCACCGGAAAGGAAGGCTATGATAATGCCCTTCGCATGACCGCCGCGATAGAAAAAGGCCTCGGGCTTAAAAAAGGCGATATGCTTGTGGCTTCAACCGGCGTTATTGGCGTAATGCCGCCAGTGGAAAAGATGGAGGCGGGTGCGAAGCCTCTTATAAGCGAACTCAGGCCAGAAGGCTTTATAGATGCCTCCGAGGCCATAATGACCACTGACGCATTCGCTAAAACCAGCTTTCACAAAAAGCGCATAGCCGGGGATATTGTTACAGTCGCGGGCATTGCCAAGGGCGCGGGCATGATATGCCCGGACATGGCGACTATGCTCGCTTTTTTTGTGACGGACGCTAATATCGGCAGGTCCGCGCTTGGGGCCGCGCTTAAAAAGGCGGCTGACGCGTCGTTTAACAGCATTATTGTTGATAACGATATGTCCACTAACGATACTGTCCTTATATTCGCAAACGGCGCAAGCCGCAACGCTGAAATAAAGTCTGGCACGCCGGAGTTCGACGCCTTTGCAAGCTTCTTAACGGGTGAGTTTCAAAAGCTTGCCCTTATGATAGTTAAAGACGGCGAAGGGGCAACGAGGTTTATCGAGCTTACTGTAAACGGAGCGGCTTCTGATAAAGACGCAAACTTGGCCGCCCGGACAATCGCCGAGTCAATGCTTGTAAAGACGGCGTTTTTCGGCGGCGACCCTAATTGGGGCCGGATAATTGCCGCGCTCGGCAGGGCCGGAATAAAACTAAGGCAGAATAAGGTTGACATATCATTTAACGGCGTTACTGTTGCCAAAGCGGGCATGGATACCGGCAAGGAAAAGGCCGCGGCAAAGGCGCTTAAGGTAAAAGATGTTTCAGTGAAGGTCGGGCTTGGCATGGGGAAGGGTTCCAAAACAATATGGACTACCGACCTGACGTACGAATACGTTAAGATAAATTCCGCTTACAGAACCTGACGATTGTGAATTATTTTTTAATTTAATCACTGTCAACTGACCGCTTGCCACTGATTAGAAACGGCCTTTATTGATTCGGATACCCTAAGTTGCGGGTATTAAAATTCACAACGAACAAAAGGTGCTCAATTGACCGGCAATATAATCCTGATTGTGCCTTTTATATTCGGGGCGGTTGTCGGAAGTTTTTTGAACGTTTGCATACACCGCATACCTCTTGGAATATCGGTGGTGTCGCCGCCGTCGCGGTGCCCCGAGTGCAAGCGCCATGTGCCGTTTTACCTTAACGTACCTATAATCAGTTATTTTATCATCGGCGGCAAGTGCGCTTTTTGCCGCGCCCCTCTTTCTATCAAATACCCGGTTGTCGAGGCGCTGACCGGCTTTTTTTTAGCCGCGTTATTTGCCAAGTTCGGCCCGGGCGCGGAGCTTTTCGTGTATTTCACTTTTGTATCCGCGCTTATAGTCATTACTTTTATCGACCTTGACCTTCAAATAATACCTGATGTCATAAGCCTGCCCGGCATTGTAATAGGTTTTGTAGCGTCGTTTTTTTTGCCGTGGCCTGGCGCGGTTAATTCCGCTATCGGCATAATAGGCGGCGGCGGGGTGCTTTTGCTTGTGGCTCTGGTATACTTGAAGCTTACCGGCACTGACGGCATGGGCGGAGGGGACGTAAAGCTTCTTGCCATGATAGGGGCTTTTTTGGGCTGGAAGGGGGCGCTTTTAACGCTCTTTGCCGGTTCTTTAATTGGTGCGCTTGCCGGAGGCGTCGTTATTTTAACGTCAGGCAAAAGTTCAAAACACCCTATACCGTTCGGTCCGTTTCTCGCGGCAGGGGCGCTTATACACCTGTTTTTTGGTGATGCTCTTATACGCTGGTACATAATGAAGAGCATCGGACATTAAGCGGAGCGGGGGTTGTATAGTATAATGAGTTCAGTGGCCAACATGCCACCAGACAGGTTATAAATGAAGTTAATTCTCGGTATACGCGCGCAACTTGTCGCCGGCATCGTGCTTCTTACAACCGCCGGCATCGGTCTTATAGGTTTTTTGAGCGTAAATATCGTTGAGACAAGAAGCGTTTATTGGAAGATAATCGAGGCAGGGCATACCGTAAGGCTTGTGCGTTTCATGACGTCCGGCATGAAGGAACAGAGCCTTGCCGGAGTTGCCGACAACCTTAAGCCTTTAAGTCTTGCGGCGGCGGCGCTTCGCGAGGTCGGCATTGACACCTTCGAGTTCATTGACGCCGGAGGAGCCGTTATACTCAGGCAGGGGAAACTTTCAAGAGAGGTCGGGAAGGTTATTTACGACTCCGGCGCGCTGAAAGTTATAAGCGTCGGTAGCGGATGGCTTGCCGGGCCGGGCGAGTACCTTTATGTGATAGCGGCCATGCGCGGCGAAGGCGTAAAATCCGGCAAGCTTGAATTTATAGTTCCGCTTACGGACATAAATAACGACATGTCCGTTGTAAGGCAGTTCATATTTTTTTACGCGCTTCTTGATTCATTCATAATAATAGCCTTTGGAATATATTTTTTATCAAGGCTGGTTATCAACCCGGTGCGCGCGCTCGAGGCCGCGGCAAAGCGCATCTCCGGCGGCGCGCTCGGCGAAAGGGCTGACGTGCCGGCGGAGAACGAATTAGGCGCTCTTGCGGCATCTTTTAACGTAATGGCCGGACGCGTAGAAGAGGAGATAAAAACGCTTGAGCGCATGAACCTTGAGCTTGTATCCAAAGAAGAGGAGCTTTTAAGAAGTAAAACGCTCGCGGCGGTGGGCGGGCTTGCCGCCGGCATAGCGCATGAAATAGGCAATCCGCTTGGCGCGGTTCACGGCTACATTGACATACTTTCAAAAGGCGCGGGCGGAAAAGCCGAGGAAAAGGACCTGCTTGAAAGACTCGCTAAAGAGGTCGGCAGGATAGACGTAATAGTAAGAGAGTTTCTTGACGTTGCGCGGCCTTCGTCAAGGCCGCCGCATCCGGTTGACGTAAGCTCAGTGGTGAAAGAGGCTGTTTCGGCGGTTGCCGTGCATAAGGATTTTAAAGGGATAAGCGTTACGGTTAAGGGCGCAACGCAAACCCCGCTTGTTGCGATAGACGAGGGCAAGCTTAGGCAGGTGGTTATAAACCTGCTTCTTAACGCCGCGCACGCCGTTAAAGACGCGCGTAAGGATGTGTCCGCGGTTATGGTTGAAACCGGAGTTAGGAAACGCCCGGTAACGCGCGCCTTAATGCCACACCGCAGAAGGGACGACCAACCCGCCACGGCCGCTGAAGTGTCAGCGCCGGAGAAAGATTATGTTTTTGTAAGCGTTGCTGACGCTGGCTCCGGTATGACTGAACAAGAAAGCAGGAAGATTTTCGAGCCGTTTTTTACCACTAAAGAGGTCGGTAGCGGCACCGGGCTGGGCCTTTTTATTTCACAGAGCATTATTAAAGCTTACGGCGGCGTGATAGAGTTTGCCACAAAGCAGGGCGAGGGTTCGGTGTTTATTGTATTTTTGCCTGTCGGGCAGTGGCAGGAGCCGGAGCGGGCGGAAAACGCAGTCGGAGAGTAAAAGCGTGAAGGTATTGATAGTTGACGACGAAGAGGGCATGCGCCACATGCTTTCAGTAATACTTAAAAGGGAGGGCTACGAGGCGTCAGCCGCGCCTGACGCTTTAAGGGCCATTGCCATGCTTGAGTCGGACGATTTCGATTTTATTTTGTGCGACATAAAAATGCCGGGCATGGACGGCCTTGAATTTTTAAACGCGCTTAAAGAGAAAGAAATCGTTCAAACGGTTATAATGATGAGCGCTTACGCTTCGCTTGACACCGCCATAGAGTGTATGAAGCGCGGGGCCTATGATTACGTGTCAAAGCCTTTCAAGGCTGATGAAATAATATTCACGCTTAAAAAGGCGGAGGAGAGGGAGAGGCTTAAAAAAGAAAATGAACGGCTTAAGGTTCTTTCAGTAGCGGAATACGACGCGGCGCATATCATCACCAAAGACGCGGTTTTTCTTGAAATAATAGAGCTTGTAAAGAAGGTTGCGGGCTATACGACCACGGTGCTTGTAAGCGGCGAGTCCGGCACCGGTAAAGAGCTTGTGGCAAGGGGCATACACGACTGCGGCCCGCGAAAAGACGCGCCTTTTGTGGCTGTTAATTGCGGCGCTATTCCTCCGGCCCTTCTCGAAAGCGAGCTTTTCGGGCATGTAAAGGGCGCGTTTACGGACGCGCACAGAAATAAGACAGGCCTTTTTCAGGAGGCTCACGGCGGCACGATATTTCTTGACGAGGTCGGCGAACTGCCCATGGAGCTTCAGGTGAAGCTTCTCCGTGTTTTGCAAGAGTCGGAAATACGGCGGCTTGGCGATACTAAATCAATAAAGATAGACGCAAGGGTTGTTGCCGCCACTGTAAAAGACCTGCGTAGAGAGGTAGAGGCCGGCAGGTTCAGGGACGACCTTTTTTACAGGCTGAACGTGATAGAAATAAAGCTTCCTCCTCTCCGGGAGCGGCAGGGGGATATCATGGAGCTTGCGGCGCATTTTTCAGCCAAATACGCTAAGAAGTTCGGCAAGCAGGCTAAGAGATTTTCAAAAGAGGCTACAGAGGCGATGATAGCGTACGCATGGCCCGGCAACGTGCGCGAGCTTGAAAACGCCGTTGAAAGGGCCATGATACTTGAAGACGCCGGGGTTATAAGGGCGCAGTCAATTCCCATAAGCGTAGCGGCGTATGCGCCAATGCCAACGGGTACGGAGCCTTCTTCGTTGCCGCCAGCTGAAATTTCAATTAAAAAGGCCGAGGAAACCCTTGAAAAAGAACTGATAAAGAAGGCGCTCGAAATGACTAACAATAACAAGACAAAAGCGGCCTTGCTACTTGAAATTAGCCATAGGGCGCTTCTTTATAAGATAAAAAGTTTCGGACTATGAAAAAATTGCATAGTAAATTTAACCAAGCTGAACATTAAAGCCTTTAAAATTGAATAGTTACACTGTGGCATTTGTGTTGCATACTAATAGCAGGTAGAGGAATGGACTATGTTGCAACCTGATAGGATTAAAAATTCGTATAATTACGGCGGAGGCAATAAGGCCGGTGCGTTTGACAAGGGTTTCACGCTTGCCGAACTTCTTGTGGTATTAGCGTTAATCGGCGTGCTTGCGGCCATTGCCGTGCCTTCGATAACCGCCGTAATACCGCACCAGAGGCTTAACCGCGGCGCAAGGGATGTACTTACCGAGCTTAACGCGGCACGGCTTAAGGCTATAACGTCAAACGCAAGACACAGGGTATCGTTTACTCTTAATACGTACCCGGTGCTTGACACTTATAATGTTCAGTTTTTCAGCGGCGGCGCGTGGGTTTCTGACACGACAAGGAATACCAAGACAGTACCGGACGGTATTGACATAGTCTCTCCGGGGGCGAGCTTTTCGATAACTTATGAATCGAACGGCACGGTTACGGCAACTGATGTATGCCTTTCAAACGTTGCCAGCACAACAGCGGACAGGGCAAGCATTACGTTTGAAGGGACTTACGGCAAGGCGCAGATAGCCGGCGGGTGCTGATAAAGGCAGTGGTTAGTGACGAGTGGCAA
>SCQA01000296.1 GCA_004298725.1 bacterium | reverse complement strand
AGCGAGGGTGTATAAAGGAAAAACCAAGGAGATAGGCTGGTATAAGATAAAGCTTACCGCAGCCGGAGCGTCCGACAGGCTTTTTATGGGGCTTCCAGAAGATTTGACGGTTTTCCAGTGGCACGGCGACACCTTTGACGTGCCGGCTGGCGGCGTGAACCTTGCATCGTCTGGCGCCTTTGATAATCAGGCCATTCGCTTAGGGGTAAACGCGTACGGGCTTCAGTTTCATTTGGAAGTAACGCCCCGCATGATTAGCGATTGGATAAGCGTCAATGCCGGCGAGCTTGATGCCTTAGAAGGCAAGATAGACCCGATTGTAATTCTAAATGAGACGCCAAAATATATAAACATGCTTAATAAGCACGCGAACGCGGTAATAGCAAGGTTTTTGCGCGTGGTGAAGGCCGCGGACAAGCACTGCGCCGTATGTTGTTAAAGTGCTTTATTTATGTGCAGGCTGTGGTTAAAAGAGAGGCAATTACAAACAATAAGGCGCGAAAATACCATAAAAACGGACGGGTTAAGCTGGCACGGATGTTGCAAAATATTTTATCGTAATTGAGACAACGGCAAACTACAGTGTTGTAGCTATGCTTGGCAAAAGAGTAATTCGCATGAAGGCAACGGCGCCTTTCCTAAAGGGGGAGGCGCCTTTTTTACATCCTCCCCGCGGCAATCAAAAAACATTTGAAAGGGGAGGAAGGAAAAATGAAGAAGAGGATTGCATGGTTTTTAGCAATGGCTTTAGCGGTAGTAATATTTGGCAATTTTGACAGCGCTTTTGCCACGCCGTCAACCACGTATTGGACGCCTGCAACGTCCGATATACAACCGTTTGGCGTTTATCATCTTGGTATTGACAATTACTTCACTGTCGCAAGGAAGAACGACAAAGGCGCGCTTCCCACGGACTTGGGCCTTACCGTGGGCGTTCTGCCTTTTGACAAGCTCCAGATGGAAGTCGGCGTTGATTGGATGGAGCCTACGAACAACGCGCTTATGTTTAACGCCAAAATCGGCACGCCGGAGGGCAAGCTTTTCAACAACTCTCCTGCGTTGAATGTCGGCATATTTAACGCCGGTACTGACAGCAGAGACCCTTCAATAGATGGCGACAGCAGGACGGACTTTAACATAGTTGACATTATAATCGGCAAAACGTTGCCGTTTGACCTCGGCAGGCTTCATGCCGGAGTTTATCACGGCAACAGCAAGACGCTTGTGAACGTGAATAAGCAAGGCAAGAAGGACAATAACGGCTATATGATAGGCTGGGACAAAGGCCTTAAGCCGACTAAGGACAAAGAAGGCAACGAATACTCGAAAGTTCTGCTTGCCGCGGACTGGGCAAGCGGTAATAACGCCATAGGCGGCGGCGGGTTTGGCGCGTATTACTTCTTCAACAAGGACATTTCGCTTCTTACCGGGCCGGTCTGGTTTAACGAGCCGTCATCGGCTAGCCCTAACGCTAACGCGAAGTGGGTATGGACAACCCAGCTTGACATCAATTTCTAACAGGCTGGTCTTAAACCTTATTGAAGGAGCATTAACATGAGACGCTTAATTGGCATTTTTGCGATAATAGGCATTATCTTTTCTTTTGGAATCTTTTTTGACGCGCCCCGTGCCTTTGCGGAGGAGCCCGCACAGCTTCAGCTTAACGATCCGTCCGGCGCTAAAACCGGCGGAGCCGGCGACGTTGTCGGCGCTTCAGCCAACGCTCCGACGGCTGACGATTTAAAGAAACTTTCGGCAAACGAGCCTCTTGCGGCGAAGTTGGCCGATGTTGTCGGGCATAACAGGATAGCCACGAACATGGTTTGGATGCTTGTATGCGGCTTTCTTGTAATGTTCATGCAGGCAGGTTTCGCTATGGCGGAAACAGGCTTTACGCAGGCTAAGAACGCCGGCCATACCATGGCCATGAACTTCATGATATACGTCATAGGAATGCTCGGCTATTGGGTTTGCGGCTTTGCCTTGCAGATGGGCGGCTTTGGCGGCGCGCCCACGCTTGGAGGCGGAACTGCTCTTTCAAATGAATTTACCATAAGCCTATTTGGAAAAGACTTCGGGCTTTTCGGAACCACCGGGTTTTTCCTCTCAGGCGTATCTTACGACGCGGTAATATTCTCCATCTTCCTCTTTCAGATGGTATTCATGGACACCACGGCAACCATACCGACTGGAGCGATGGCCGAGAGGTGGACATTCAAGTCGTTCATAGTTTACGGTTTTTTCATATCCGCCATCGTGTATCCGCTTTACGCCAATTGGGTGTGGGGAGGCGGCTGGCTTACGCTTATAGGAAAGAACTTCGGGCTTGGGCACGGGCATCTCGATTTCGCTGGTTCGTCGGTAGTTCACATGACCGGCGGCGTGGCCGCGCTTGCCGGGGCCATTGTTCTCGGGCCGAGAATCGGCAAGTTCAAAGCGGATGGCACACCCGTTGCCATACCCGGGCACCATATACCAATGGCAGTAGTAGGTTGTTTTATATTGGCCTTCGGATGGTTCGGTTTTAACGCGGGTTCAACCCTTGCCGGAGGAGACCTCCGCATAGGCGTAATAGCAACCAACACCATGCTCGCTGGTAGCGCGGCAGGACTGACGTCTATGCTCTATATGTGGTTTAAATACGGCAAGCCGGATATTTCAATGGCGGCAAACGGAATGCTCGCCGGCCTTGTGGCCATAACCGCACCGTGCGCCTATGTCAATTCTGTCTTCGCCGTTATTATCGGCGGCATTGCCGGAATCTTGGTGTGTTTAAGCGTATTTTTCGTGGAGCATAAGCTGAAGGTTGACGACCCGGTAGGGGCAATATCCGTACACGGCGCAAACGGCTTATGGGGCGTCATCGCTTTGGGGCTTTTCGCGGACGGCACTTACGGCGACGGTGTGAACGGCGTAAGCGGCACTGTAAAGGGGCTTTTTTACGGCGACGCTTCGCAGTTAGGCGCTCAAGTAGTGGGCGCGGCGACTAACATAATATTCGTCTTCATAACCATGTACGTCTTCTTCAAGGTGCTTAATATGATAACGCCGCTACGCGTGCCGAGAGATCAAGAGATAGAAGGTCTTGACCAGCATGAAGTGGCTGTAACCGCGTACCCTGATTTCGGCATAAGAAAGACACACTAAAGAGCGAGGAGGCGTTTATGAGAAAGATAGAGGCCATAATAAAGCCATTTAAGCTCGACGAGGTTAAAAAGGCGCTTAACGACATAAATATCGAGGGTATGACCGTAACCGAGGTCAAGGGGTTCGGCAGACAGAAAGGCCACGCCGAGTTTTACCGCGGGGCGGAATATACGGTTGATTTCCTGCCTAAGATAAAGCTTGAAATAGTAACTACCGAGGAGATGGCCGTAAAAGTAGTGGAGGCCATAGTAGGCGCGGCAAAAACAGGCAAGATAGGCGACGGCAAGATTTTTGTCGTGCCGGTTGAAGAGACCGTAAGGATAAGAACCGGCGAGAGGGGCAAGGAAGCGCTATAAAGAATGTGAATAGTGAATAGTGAAAAAAGCCGTTAACCGTTATTCACTGCAATAAAGACGACGGAGTCTACAATAAGGAGGATGACAAAGATGTCAAGGAAAGTATGGTTATTTGCGGTTTTGCTTTTGGCCTTGCCTGCCGCGGTTTTTGCCTCGGAGGCAATGCCGTTAAAGGTTGACACAGGGGACACCGCGTGGGTGCTGATGTCAACGGCGCTTGTGCTTCTTATGACTGCCCCTGGACTGGCTCTCTTTTACGGCGGCATGGTGCGAAAGAAGAATGTGCTTGCGACACTGATGCAGAGCTTCATACTGCTTTGCATGGTCAGTATCCAGTGGGTTATTTGGGGTTATTCGGTTGCCTTCGGGCCGGACAAATGGGGTTTTATAGGCGGCCTTGACTGGATGTTCTTGCATGGCGTCGGCCTTGAGCCTTACGGCGACTACGCAGGCACTATACCGCATCAGCTTTTCATGCTCTTTCAAATGATGTTCGCGGTGATAACACCGGCGCTTATTGCCGGGGCTTTTGCCGAGAGGATGAAGTTTTCGGCGTTTTTGCTCTTTTCGCTCTTGTGGACGACTATTGTTTACGACCCGGTGGCGCACTGGGTTTGGGGCATAGGCGGCTGGCTTCGTGACATGGGCGCTCTTGATTTCGCGGGCGGGACGGTCGTGCATATAAGTTCCGGCGCTTCGGCGCTTGCCGCGGCTTTATACCTCGGCAGAAGAAAAGGCTATAAGAGCGAGCTTATGATGCCGCATAACCTGCCCATGACGGTTATCGGCGCAGGGCTTTTGTGGTTCGGCTGGTTCGGTTTTAACGCCGGAAGCGCCCTTGGCGCGAACGGACTCGCGGTATCAACGTTTCTTGCCACGAACACCGCCGCCGCCGGAGCCGGGCTTACGTGGATGTTTATCGAGTGGATGCACAGAGGCAAGCCGACCATACTCGGCGTGGCATCGGGCCTTGTGGCTGGTCTTGTGGCGATAACGCCGGCGTCCGGCTACGTAGGACCGGGTTCGGCGCTTATTATAGGCGTTTTGGCGGGTATAATTTGTTATGTATCCGTAAGCGTCGTAAAACCCAAGTTCGGTTATGACGATTCGCTTGACGCGTTCGGCATACACGGCGTGGGGGGTGTATTCGGCGCCATAGCAACGGGGCTTTTCGCGTCTAAGGCAATAAACGCCGCCGGAGCCGACGGCCTGTTCTTCGGCAATGCCGTTCTTTTGTGGAAGCAGTTCGCGGCCATAGCGGCAAGCGCCGTGTATTCGTTCGTGCTTACGCTTGTAATATTGAAAGCGGTTGACCTTGTAATAGGCATCAGGGTAACGCATGAAGAAGAGGTCGAAGGGCTTGACCTTTCCCAGCACAGCGAGAGCGGTTACACGATGTAGGCGGGATTTTACTAACAACCTAAAAATTAGGCGCGCCCCGCTACGAAGCGGCGGACGCGTTACAGGCAAGGGCGCCATGGATTACAAATCCGCGGCGCCTTTGTATTTTTAGCGCCGCACGGCACAAGGAGGCGGTTATGAAGAGCGCGGCAAAAGAAAGACTGATAGTAATAGGAAACGGCATGGCCGGAGCGGCCTCGGTGGATGAGATAGTCAAGCTCGACCCCCTGCGCTACGCGATAACCGTTTACGGCGCGGAAAAGAGCGCCGACTATAACAGGGTGCTTTTGTCTCATATTCTTACCGGCGATAAAGACTTAAATGCCATCAGAATGCGCGACGCCGCGTGGTATGAAAAAAATGGCGTAGCGCTTCATACCGGCTCTAAAATTGTTTCCATAAAGCGTAAAAGCAGAGTGCTTGTAGCCGAGGACGGCACCGAGGCTACGTACAATAAGCTTGTTATTGCCACGGGCGCTCTGCCGGTTATGCCGGATATTCCCGGCATTGACAAAAAAGGCGTTACTGCCTTTAGAAATATCGAAGACTGCGAAAGGATAAAGCGCGCCGTAAGTAGCGCGCCTGACAAAAAAGTCGTTGTGATAGGCGGCGGGCTTTTGGGGCTTGAGGCGGCTTACGCGCTGAAACGTATGGGCGCGGAAGTTACTGTAATTCACCTTGCCGA
>SCQA01000295.1 GCA_004298725.1 bacterium | reverse complement strand
AGGTTGAAGAAAAGGCAAGAAAACTGACAGGTCGCTGAATTGCCAAAACCGCCATTATCAAAAGCCAAGAGGCCGCTCATCTTAACCCCTTACTCCCCTCTTGATGAAACTTTAAAAGTTTTTAAAGAGGGCGGCGTAATATCCTACCCTACCGAAACTTTCTACGGCCTCGGCGTTGACCCTTTTAATCCGCGCGCCGTTAACGCCCTTTTTAAGCTGAAGCACAGGCCTGAGTCAAAGCCCGTCTCCCTTCTTATCAAAAATCTTGAAATGCTCGGTTCCGTTGTTGCCGAAGTGCCAGGCAACGCCGAGACGCTTATAAAAAAATTCTGGCCCGGGCCGCTGACCATTATCTTCAAGGCCTCTCCTGCCGTGCCTTCTACTATTACGGCAGGCACAGGCACTGTAGCCGTGCGCATATCAAGTTGCGGTGTCGCCCAAAAACTTCTGAATACGCTTAACTCCCCCATAACGGCCACAAGCGCTAACCCGTCCGCAGAGCCCGCCTCAAAAACGCCGCAAGAGATATTGAATTATTTTAACGGCGCAATAGACATACTAATAGACAACGGGGAACTTGCCGGAAGGCTCGGCACCACTATAGTTGACGCAACCGGACCGTATGTGAAGATAGTGCGCGAAGGCGAAATTCCGTCAAGCGAAGTTCTAAACGCGTTAAAAACGTAACACACCGCAACTCTTGACAAAACTCTTAGACACGCCCGCTGTAACAACGGTATAATATAAGGGTGTCTCTAAAAATTAGAAATTTTTTCCGAGGTCGAGGCGGAGCGAAATAAAAAGCGGAGCATATATAAAAATATGTGAGCATTTTTATTTCGTCCTAACAAAGACATCGGGAAAAAGGGCAATTTTTAGAGGCACCCTTAAATCAGCAACAATAACGCCATGACTAATTCGAGTTCTGACACATCTTTTTTCACGTCCCTTTGCATTGAGAAATGCGGCGGGCTGTGTTGCGCGCCGTGGTGGGGCATAATCTCCTATCCGGTCGTGAAGCGCGGCGGAGCGTCCGGCATGGCCGGCTTTCGCGCCGAGGTTTTGAAAGGAATAAAAGAACGCGCCTCAAGGATTATATCGGCCTATATTACAAAAGAAGCCAACCCGCGCGCCCTTTTTTCGTCGCCTGAAAAATACAATATTTCAATAAGGGATATTAAAGCGGAAGGGGCTGAACTTAAAATCAACATCCTCGCGATGTTCGCCTTCAGATGCAAATACCTTTCAACAGCCGACAATACCTGCGCCATACACCCCGCCGTGCTTGGCGCTACGGACATACGGCCGGAACACTGCGGATACATGGGCAGGCTTGACGCAAAGCCCAATGAAAAAGGCTATTGCCGTATAATTCACTCGGCGGCCAAACAGGCGCTTGACAGCGCCGCGATAGACGCGTCAATTACAATTGAAAAAGGAGCGGGCCAAAAATTTTACGATGAAGGCGTTAATACGCCTGAAGAAGCGGCTGATAAAATTATTAAAACCGTGCGCAACTACTGCGAAACGAGCCTTCCATCCGCCATGCCTGTAAAAAGCGATAAAACCGCGGGCAGAAACGACCCTTGCTCATGCGGTAGCGGCATTAAATACAAAAAATGCCACGGCAGGTGAATACCGCTTACCTACGCTGACGCGTTGCCATCTCGTGGCTCGCCAAGAGTATACGTATGAACAGTAGCCCGCCGAATTACAACATGGCGCCGCTTAAGCCATGCCCGCGCCATGCCTCCCGTAACTTTAGGAGCGTAAAGAAACGCTTTTGCCTTATTACCCGCAATCGAGCTTATACGTTTGCAAATGCGCTTACGCCTTACGGGCAATAACGGTATAGCCACCAACCAATTTTCCGTCTTTCCTCTGCTCAACCCGGAAAACCTTACACTCCCCTTTTTCCAAACCATCCACGCTTATATAAACCGTAGCCTCCAGCTCTTCACAACCTCTTTCAAACTCGATTCTTGGGCGCAGAATACCTTGTGCGGTTTCCCGCGTTAAGTTCTTAAACACAGGCCTTATATTATTCTTGCTCCAAAGAGCAGGGGGCAGAATTCCAGCGACAACCACGGGCTTGATTGCTTCACGAAGCACTTGATTTTTTTTGCCAGCCAGCAACGAAAGCCACTGGAATTTGATAGCCTCTACGGCGTGAATTTCCAAACTTGCCGTTCCCGGCCCGACCCCGCACCCCAAACGAAGTGCAATCTGAACCGTCGCAGGCGAAGAAGCGTTCTGAACGTGAATATTTCGCTGGCCGACGTGCCTGTCGTCCGAGGCGTCCCAAGGGTTGGGGCCTAAAGGGTCCGTTAGCGGTTCAAAACAACGCGCCATGAGGCATTCATGCCCGCCGTTTAAGAACTGCGGCACCCAGCTTTTAGGGCATTTCACGTAGGCGTGCGCCTTTGCGCTACTGCGATTTCCTAAATCAACGTAGGCCACGCCTATAAGGTTGGCCGCGGCTTCGTTGAAACCTAACGTCGGGTCAAACCAATAAAATTCCACCCTCGCGTTATACACCGGAGCTTGCCCTAAGTTCCATACGTGCGCCCATAAGGTGTTGGGAACGCCGGCCTGAGCCAACCCCGCGCTCGTCGTGGGAGAATTAGGCGCGGTTTCGGCTGTAAGGTTGGGAGCCACAAAAATATCAGGGCTTTCCCAGAAAACGCCGGACAATGGCCGCGCGCCGCGGTCGCCCGCGTTAGCCCGAATTACGAGATACGGCAAGTACTCGTCTTTCCTTGGCCCGAACTTCGGGCCTTTCGGTCCGCTCCCGGTACGCAATATGTCAATAACGGCTTTATCAAAAAGACGCTTCTTATCGTTTTCGTCTTTAGCGCCCGCCAACGGGTTCTTACCCGGCGCGTCGCCGGCGTTCCATCCAGGAGCCGGAGGCGACTCTGGCCGGCGCGGTTTACGAGCCTCTCCGCAACAGGGTTTACTGTCTTTGCAACCGCAATCGTCTTCTTTTTGCCGGCAATCGCAACATATTACAATTACCTTGCTCGCATGACAACCGCAACCACATAGGGTTTTGTGTTGACCTTGGCGTTCATTTTTCATCAAATATCCTCCTATATCAAACGCAGGCGTCGTCAGTATTAATTTCCAGCGGAAACTTCCATGCGTATCAACCGTTCTTCTTGTCTCTTGCGCAGACCGTTTTAAAGCCGCACCCGGGGTCCGCTTGTGTAAGATAGTGCAGTGCCAACGGTTTGCGCGGGTTATGTTCATTAAGCGGAGCAGGGCAACATCCGTCGTCGCTCAACTTCGGCGCCTGAGGCGGAGGCGTGCAAGGCGCCAAATACTGATGACCTTCCATGTCTTCCAAAACTTCGTGAGACGCGTCACGAGGTTCGCCTTCAGCAGGGGCGCGGTGTCGGTTCCAATCCCAGCAGTGATATGCGTAACCGCGGTCGGCGTCCATGTTCCAATCAGTAATCTTGCTGGAATCGGAATCCTTGAAATCAGTACGGGTAAGTTGCCACATCAAATAGGCATTAAAGTGCACCGGGTCTCCCAAGTGGTTAACCCTGTTAGCATGGTCGAAGCTGATCTGATCGGTCTGTTGCGGGGTTGTAGCATGTTCATAAAGGGCGCGCGTACCCTGGTTGCCGGGAAAATTAGTCTCTTCCAGCATATGCGGCAAAGAACCTGACTCATAAGGGCCGGCAAAGCTATGGCAAAATTCAACGGGGGTATTAGGGTAAACCCAAGGATGATGATACTCAATGGCGTTACCGTCGGCATCCGTCGTCTGCCGGCGGGGGTAGTTTGCGTCAGGAACAGGTTCAACGGCGGACGTTCCGGCGCCGGCGTCTCCTATGCCGAAGATGTCATCCATGGCGCTAAGCATTTCCTTGAATAATTTTTGCGAGCCGGTGCCCAATTGGACAAGCCCAATGTCAATCTCGTCTTGCATCGGATAGAGATAACCGGTCATTACCATAACGGCGCGTTGGGCTTTCAGTATATTATATAAAGGCAACTGAATCGCGTAATAAGCCGCCAAACGCGGGCCGTACGTAAGAACGTCCAAAACTATTGCCGGAATGATTGTGGCAATCCAAACAGCCACGGCCACCAGCCAAAGAATGAAACGAAGTATTGCGAGAAGCCAGTCGAGAAGATCCATTTCATGATCGTTCTCTCCGGGCGGATCGTCATGCGGGTCCGTAAGCGCCGGAAAATCAAGATTCGGAAAAACCTCCGGCGGCTCTGGTCTCTCGTGATTAAAGCCGTCCAGAGTCGTTAACTTCATATAACGGAAGAAGACTCCGTAGGCGTTCTTAATCGCGCCGGTATCAGGGCGGCCGTCGCCGCCTTGAATTATGTCAGGCGTACTGCGGGGAAAGTTATGAACCGTACTCTGAGCTTGCGTACCGTAGGTTGCATCCATGCAATTGAATATAAGCTCGGCAAGCCCGTCGGGCATTTCAGACTCCAAGTCCAGATGACGATTACGGACGTACAAGCCGCGCAGGCTGTCGTCTCCAGGCTGATAAGGCGGCGGCGCGGGGCCGTCGTCGCCGTTCTCCTCAA
>SCQA01000294.1 GCA_004298725.1 bacterium | reverse complement strand
GTGGTAAGTCGTCCACTAAAACTCAGAATGTGCGGGTCGAGATTATCGTAGAAGGCGTCACGAATAACAAGGCATGGTCATGCGGACTAGAATTTGACTACAATAATGAGGAATCTTTTTATTGTCGGCCTTTGCGCGTCGGCAATGGGCCTGCGCGTATGCCCGTCCCAGATGAAATGGGGGGTGCGCGTGTCGCTTTCCTCCCTCCAATGTCTGGTTTGGCGGACAGGGAGTTTGTTAAGCAACAGGGTGAAATCGGCGTACTTATAGGCCAAGGGCAAACTGCCCAAGTCCTGCGCAACCTCTGTTTCCAAATCTATCAAAAGAAAGAGGATTGGGATAGTTTGGTAAAGCACATCAATGTTTTATTTGGTGTGGAGCTTTTGCCGCCGCAATATATCGCTGAGCGCAGTGAAATTACTATGGCCTACAAGGACGAGCTAAAGAATAAGCTCGACCTTTCTTCGTCGGGGCGAGGATTGCAACAAACGCTACTCTTACTTGCCCACCTTTACGCCAATCCCGGGGCGGTGTTACTCTTAGATGAGCCGGATGCCCACTTAGAGATTTTGCGCCAGCGCGAAACATACAATCTCATGATTCGTGTCGCCGAACAACAAGGTTCGCAGATCATAGCGGCCAGTCATTCCGAAGTGATACTCAACGAGGCCGTTGCGAGAGATATTGTAATTGCTTTTGTTGGTAAGCCCCATCCTATTGAAGATCGTGGTTCCCATGTATTGAAAGCTCTGCGAGATATTGGCTTTGACCAATACTATCAAGCGGAAGAAATCGGCTGGGTGTTATATTTGGAAAATGCCACCGACCTTGCCATTCTACAGAAATTTGCCGAATTACTAGGGCACCAAGCGAAACAGCTTCTTGATCGGCCGTTTGTGAAGTATGTCGAGACCAACCTGCCTAATAGAGCGCGTGAGCATTTTCACGGGTTGCGAGAGGCCAAGAAAGATCTTGTGGGTATAGCAATTTTTGACCGACTTGATAAAAATTTACAAACTAACGACTCGCTCACTGAAATAATGTGGAACCGTAGGGAGATTGAAAACTATTTCTGCATGAAAGAGGTTCTACTTGCCTATGCCAAGCATGACTTGCCGGATAATCTGTTCGGAAGAGAAGATTGCGAATATCGAAAGAAGGTGATGGCAGACTCAATTGAAGAAGTGACCATGGCGCTAAAAACCCTTAACAAGCCCGACCCATGGTCTTCCGATATCAAGGCGAGCGACGAGTTTCTTGATCCGTTATTCAAGAAGTTCTTTGAGAAACTCAACCTTCCGCTTCAATTGCGAAAATCCGAGTATCACATTCTTGCTGGTTTGGTGCCGAATGAAAGCATAGACGTGGAAATCAAGGAGAAGCTTGACGTCATCGTGGACGTGGCCAGTAAATCAAGGCCAAGAACGGAATAAGTTGCCTTGAATGGCATTGGTGATTACAGCCAAGTAGTTCCGCATGGCGGGCATAACCCGTTATTTACAGAAGAGGGTAGATATTTTGGTGGGCGATGCCCACGGCTCTGACCTTTGACGTCAGGCGCCTTTTCTCAAGTATATTTTTATTGTTCTTTCCTCATCTTTAATGGCCAGAAGCTTGTTGCCGGTGCTCTCGGCCCACACGGGAAGATCTCTTTTGGATACGGGATCGTCCGTTAGCACTTCTATAATTTCGTCAGCTTTCATGCTCTCCAGTGCCAAGGCTGTTTTTACCGAAGGCATGGGACAGGAAAGCCCCCTTGCGTCAAGTGTTTTGTCAACTGTGAATGTTTCCACTATCCAACTCCTAAATAAAGAAATTCACTTCCGTCATATTCCAACTCTTTACAATTTTACAATAATGGTAAAGGCGCGTTCAAGAATTTTTTAAACTATGAAACCCTTGAACTTTCAACGCGCGGTTTTTCGTCTTAGCAATGCTTTTCTAATTTCAGAAGACAGAAGCATTACAGCCGGAAAGGTTAAAAGAACGAGCCAGTCTTTTACAGTGAGCGCGGCAAAACCAAAGACGCCGGCAAGTTTAGGCGTATATATGAGGACAACAAGAAGAAGCAGTTCAATGCCTATGCCAAATAGCACGAAGCGGTTGCTTAAAAGCCCTTTGTTGAAGACGGACTGTTTTTCTGTTCTACACGCAAAGACGTTGCCTACCTGCGCGGCCACTATGCCCGCGAAGGTCATGGTAGTGGCAACGGCGTAAACCGGGCCGCTACCCGCCATTGCCTCTCCCCATGACCAGCCGTGAAACCGATACGCAAGGAAAAAGCCGGCAAGGCAGAGCGCCGCTTCAATGGGGCCCAGAAAGAGGTACGCCCGCGCCAGCGTTTTGAAATCAAGAAGCCTCTGGTTTTTTGGCCTTGGAGGCGCTTCCATTATGCCCTTTTCCGGCGGTTCGACGCCAAGCCCGAGCGCCGGAAACACGTCCGTGCCGAGGTCAACGGCGAGTATCTGCATAACGGTAAGCGGCAGAGGGATCTTAAATATCACAAACGCGATAAACGGCACAATTTCAGGTATGTTGCTTGCGAATATGTAGGTTACGAATTTTTTGATGTTGGAATACACCGCGCGTCCTTCTTTTATCGCGTCAACGATGGTGGCGAAGTTGTCGTCCGCGAGGATTATTTCCGCGGCTTCTTTGGCGACGTCGCTTCCCCTCATGCCCATGGCTATGCCGATGTCGGCTTTTTTCAGCGCGGGCGCGTCGTTTACGCCGTCGCCGGTAACGGCGACCACCTCGTTGTTTTCCTGAAGCATCGTTACCACGCGCAGTTTGTCCTTTGGCGCGACGCGGGCGAATATCACGGAGTCTTTTTTCAGTATCTCTTTAAGGGCCGTGTCGCTCAACCCGTTTAATTCCTCGCCCGTAATAAGCGGGGCATTGCTGTCAAGGCCGATTTTATTTGCGATGGCCTTTGCCGTAAGGCCGTAGTCCCCTGTAGCCACCACTATCTTTATGCCAGCCTTCTTGCACGCAGTAACGGCGTCTTTTACCTCCGGCCTTGGCGGGTCTATCATGGCTATAAGGCCGATTAGCGTAAGGCCGCTTTCAGCGTCTTCCATGGCGTATGTTTCTTTCCTTTCAAGCGGCTTTGACGCGACGGCGAGCACCCGAAGGCCGCGCCCGGCCATGAGGTCGTTCTCTTTCAGTATGCCGGTTATTTCCTCCTCGGTTAGTGTTTTGCTACGGCCGTTGGCAAAGATGTTTGAACAGAGGGCAATGGTTTCTTTTGGCGCGCCTTTAACGTATGAGACGGCTTTGCCGTTAGTTTCGCAAATCAGGCTCATGCGTTTTCGCACGCGCTCGAAAGGAAAGTGGGCTATGCGCTGGTGTGTTTGCCTTAGGACTTCCGGCAAAAGCCCGGCTTTTTGGGCGGCGGTAAGCAGAGCGCCTTCGGTCGGGTCGCCGGTTACGCTCCACGATTCTGTTGTGTTTTCGGGCGCGTGAAGGCTCGCGTTGTTGCAAAGCGAGGCCGCGGTTAAGAGTTCAATAAGGCCGTTTGTTTCAAGCGCGTCAGTTCCAAGGCGTTTTCCGCTTATGAAAAAACCGCCGTCAGGGGCGTAACCGCTTCCGGTCACTTCAACTTCAATGTTATTTACGAATATCCCTGTAGCGCACATTTGGTTGGTTGTAAGCGTGCCGGTTTTATCGGTGCATATTACAGTGGCGCTACCGAGCGTCTCAACGGCCGAAAGTTTTTTTACTATGGCGTTTTTGCCGGCCATGCGCTGTACGCCCATGGCAAGCGAGAGAGATACAGTCGGCAGAAGCCCCTCTGGAACGTTCGCCACTATAATGCCTATGGCGAATATGAAACTTTCCGCGAAGGTAAGGCCTGCAACGGAGCGCCCCAGAAGAAAAAAGAATGCCCCAAGCGCAACCGCGATAAAAGTTACAGTTTTTGTTATGCGGGCCATTTCCTTTTGAAGAGGGCTAAGCTCCGGTTTTATCGTTTGCGTAAGGTATGCCACCTTGCCGATTTCAGTGTCCATGCCGGTTGCCGTAACCACCATGCGTCCGGCTCCTGAAACCACGGACGTGCCCGCGAAGACGAGGTTCGGTATTTCAGTCCAGATAAAGCCTTTGCCGTCAATCAGCGGTTCGGATATTTTATATACCGGCCTGCTCTCGCCGGTGAGGGCCGAATTGTCAACGCGCATATTGTCCGCTTCTATAAGCCTGCCGTCAGCCGGTATGCTTTTACCTTCGCCAAGTATTATAAGGTCGCCAGGCACAAGGGTGTTTGCGTCAACTTCTTTTTCAGAGTCGCCGCGAATTACGCGGACTTTTCTTGGCAAAAGCTTTTTGAGCGCTTCAACGGCCATCTCGGCTTTGTATTCCTGCCAGAAGCTGAACGAAGCGTTGATTATAATGACAAGAAATATCGCCCAGCCGAGTTCCGGCATACCGGATGCAAACGACAGCGCGCCTCCGGCCCATAACAGCACCGCGAAAAGGTTGAAAAAAAGGTTATGAAAAAAATCCTTTAGCAGGGTGCTTTTTGCCGCTTTTTTAATGGTATTGGGGCCTGTGAGGGCAAGGCGTTTGGAGGCTTCCTGCTCGCTAAGGCCGGCTTCTGTAGTGCCGAGTTCTTTTAGAACTTCGTCCTTACCGAGGGGCATGTGCATGGGCTTTGACGTGTGCAGGGCCCTTCTAACGGCTGTTATTGCTTCTTCGGCGGTTTTTGCGATAAGCGCGGCGTGATGAAAGACTTTGTCAAGTAGTAGGCCTTCAAGGTGTGAGAGTGCTTCAAGGTGGGTGCCGCTTTCTTTTATAGGGGAAATTATAAGGAAGAATATGCGTATGCTTTCGCTTGCCGAGGCCTTTGCGGTTGTTGTTGGCACGCCTTTTTTTGATATTGCCATCGCAACGAGCGTGTCTTTTACGTCTTCAGAGAGGCAGTGGAATATGGCCGAGCCGGAGCCAGCGAGAAGCCCTCCCGCGCTTTCATGCTCTCTTAAATCGCAAAAGGATTTTGCCTCCTCGGAGAGATGTGCCAAGGGTACAAGCCGTGAAGTCATGTCTCTCAGAACGGCCTCGTGGTTTTTTGACTTTACGTCAAGAATGACCGCTTTTATGAGTTTTGAAATATCCATAGGTTTGTGAATAAATTATAGCCTATAAAAGCGAAAAGCGCCTGTATGCCGGCGCGGTAGGATTGATAAAAATGCTTGCAGAGTTTATTGGCTGTGGTATACCTTAATTGAGGCATGAAATTCTGTTTTAACGTTTAGCGTAAAGAGGAGGTAATCGCGATGAAAAGCTTTTTTTTAACGTTGGCCGTTATGTTGGTGTTTGCCGGTTCGGCGCTTGCCGTTGACCCGTCGTCAGTTCAGAGGATATCTCCGGAGGAACTGAAAGCTAAGATGGTGCGCGGCGAAGATGTAATCATAATTGACGCGCGCTCCCCGGGTTCTTATAACGGAAGTTCAAGCCGGATAAAAGGCGACATACGGATTCCTTTTTCCGATATCAACGCCATGGTCGATAAATTGCCAAATGACAAGGAAGTGGCAGTTTATTGCACTTGAACCAACGAAGCAACCAGCGCACGTGTTGCGCTGATACTGATGAAAA
>SCQA01000293.1 GCA_004298725.1 bacterium | reverse complement strand
ACCATACTACCGGCAAACGCCCCTATTTCACGCAAAACAACAGGTGCGCCTTAAGTCACGGTAAAAGCAAATTCGATATCATAAGCTATGCTAAAGCAAACACATACACCGCGTCCGCATTATATTTCACAAAAGTTTTTTTGCAACGCCTACGCGAACGCGGCACAAAAAAAACATTACGGCATTGCGGAAATAACCGTTTGATGGTAAATTCATGCTGGGGCAGAAGACATGGACATTAGAGAAGATATAAACATTCTTGAAACCAAGATTGTCCGGCTGAAAGTGGAGTACGAACAATACTTCATGAAGGTGCTGAAGCTTGAGCCGCTAAAGCTTCGCGATGAAGTTGAAAGAATCGTACTCTTCTACAGCAACAAACCCATAACGTCAACCGCGCTGAAGTTCAGATTTAATAGCGCAGTGTCTAAATACAACGCCTACAAACAATACTGGAGCAGGACCGTCCGCGCGATTGAAGAAGGCAAGCCAACGGGAAAAGCCGCAGAAACAGGGGCGTTTACCGGCACCGCGACAAACCATACAAACCGCGACCCGATAGAATTAGACCACACCGGCCATCACTCGCAGGCCGGGCAATCAAACCGGTTAGCGCCGCAAAAAGAAACAACTGAAATATCGCATGAACAAGCAGAAAAACCAGTTGCTCCGTCCCCGGAAGAGCGCCTTGCAAACGTGTACAAAGAGTACGTTGAAGCAAGAAAACAGTGCAACGAGCCTACTTCCGGGCTGTCATTCGATTCATTCGCAAAGTCAGTTGAAAAGTCAAGACAGCAGGTCAAAGACTCCTACAAAACCGACAACCTTGAACTGAAAGTCCTTATAAAAGACGGCAAAACAAAACTGACCATAGTGCCGAAAAAGGGGTAAGACCTTCAAACTATGAAAATTTGAAAACCTTACCATCCGCAATAAACAGGCTTCACGTATCATAGCCGTCACAACTCCGCTTGATTTAAAAACCGTCTCAAATAAACATTAACAATAAACCCGCCTTTTGCGCTCCACACTGGAAAAATTCCGGCCAGCCGCATTGATCTTTATTATCTTATAATACAAAGAGGGAGCCATATTGGCTCCCTCTTTGTATTATGCGATTCATTTATAAAAATTTAATGCCCTGCCTTGCCGCCTTTTTCCTTCACTAATATCCTTGCCTCGGCAAGTTCAAAGCTATCAAGCAAAGGGCCGTAAGCCGGGTCGTCCGGGTCTATGCCTTTCATGGCTTCCTCGGCCTTTACAAGCGCGTCTTTGGCAATGCTTAAATCTATTTCCGTGTCATGCTCGGCGTTCTCGACAAGTATCGTCGTTTTTGTGTGAGTTATCTCGGCGTAGCCCTTGCCTATGGCTATTCTGCCAAGCTCCGCGCCTTTTTTGTAAGTTAATACGCCAGCCGTAAGAGTGGTTATAACCGGCGTATGTCCGGCAAGCACGCCAAACTCGCCAAGCGCGCCTGGCGCGGTCATTTCATCAACTTCTTTTGAAAAAAGACGCCTTGCGGGCGTTACTATTTCAAGTACGAAAGTATCTGCCATTTTATTGCCTTATTCAGTTATCGGTTAACGGTTATCAGTGAACTGGAAAAACATCAAACCACCGCGCCGGAATACATACTTACTAATAGCAACGGTTACTCTTTGCTATCCACGTCTTTAATCTGTTGCTATTCACCTTTCACTATTCACGATTCAGCGCCTTTAAAGCGACGCCTTTATCTTCTCGGCCTTTTCAAGCACCTCTTCTATGCCGCCTACCATATAAAACGCCTGCTCAGGGATGTCGTCGTACTTGCCTTCGCATATGCCCTTAAATCCGCGAATGGTGTCTTTTATGCTGACGTATTTACCCGGCGTGCCGGTGAACTGCTCGGCCACGAAGAACGGCTGAGACAAAAATCTTTGGATCTTTCTCGCCCTTGCAACCACAAGCTTGTCGTCCTCGGAAAGCTCGTCCATGCCGAGAATGGCGATAATATCCTGAAGGTCTTTGTACTTCTGAAGTATCTGCTGAATCTGCCGCGCGCTGGCGTAGTGTTCGTCTCCGACAATTTGCGGGTCAAGAATTCTTGAAGTTGAATCAAGCGGGTCAACCGCGGGGTATATGCCAAGCTCGGCTATCTGCCTTGAAAGAACGGTCGTGGCGTCAAGGTGGGCAAACGTGGTTGCCGGGGCCGGGTCGGTAAGGTCGTCCGCCGGAACGTAAATGGCCTGCACCGAGGTAATAGAACCTTTGGTGGTTGACGTAATCCTCTCCTGAAGCTCGCCGACGTCCGTTGAAAGCGTGGGCTGATACCCAACAGCCGACGGTATGCGCCCAAGAAGCGCGGAGACTTCCGAATTAGCCTGAACGAACCTGAATATGTTGTCAATAAAGAGGAGCACGTCCTGATTTTCTTCGTCGCGGAAATACTCGGCAACAGTAAGCGCGGTAAGCGCCACGCGCGCCCTTGCTCCCGGAGGCTCGTTCATCTGGCCGTAAACAAGCGCGGCCTTGTCAATAACGCCGCTCTCTTTCATTTCCATCCAGAGGTCGTTACCCTCCCTTGTTCTTTCGCCGACTCCGCCGAAGACCGAAAAACCGCCGTGTTGCATGGCGACGTTATTTATAAGCTCCATAATAAGAACCGTCTTACCAACGCCCGCGCCTCCGAAAAGGCCAATTTTACCGCCCTTAAGGTACGGCGTTAAGAGGTCAACGACCTTAATGCCTGTTTCAAAAACCTCTATTTTAGTTGACTGGTCGGCAAACGTAGGGGCCGCCCTATGAATAGGGTACGTCTTTTCAAATTTTACAGGACCAAGCTGGTCAACAGGCTCGCCTACGACGTTGACTATCCTGCCAAGCACGGAGCGGCCCACCGGAACCATTATGCCTTCACCGGTATCAAGCGCTTCGGCGCCCCTTACAAGGCCCTCGGTGGCATCCATGGCTATGCACCTTACCGTGTTTTCGCCAAGGTGCTGGGCTACTTCCACTATAAGGTTCCATTTGTCAGGGCCAAGCGTGGCATTTGTTATTTTTACCGCGTTATATATAGCGGGGAGCTTGCCGGGCTGAAATTCTATGTCAAGAACAGGTCCTATGACCTGCGTGATTCTGCCTATGTTTTGCTCGCTCATGACGGAAAAACCTCCTAAAAAAACGGTTATCTGGAAAAATCAGTTTTCAGTTAGTAGTATAGTAGTCATCAGTTGTCTGTGAACCGGTAACCGTTCACCGACAACTGATGACTTTTTCTTATTTAAGCGCCTCGGCGCCGCCGATAATCTCCATAAGCTCCTTGGTAATGGCGGCCTGACGGAGCCTGTTATACTTAAGCGTAAGCGAGCCTATCATGTCGGATGCGTTCTTTGAAGCCGAATCCATTGATGTCATGCGCGCGCCGTGCTCGCTCGCCGAAGATTCAAGAAGCGCCCTGAATACCTGCACTTCAATATACTTTGGGAGAAGGCCCGACAAAACCTCCTCAACCGACGGCTCGTATATAATGTCTATATCGGGCTCTTGCGCGGCCTCTTTAACAACGCTTGCGCCAGCTTCTTCGCCGGACTGCCCTCCGGCTACGGCAATAGGCAAAAGCTGTCTTACCACCGGCTTTTGCGTAAGCACGGACTTGAATTCGCTGTAAATCACGTAAACTTCGTCAAGCTCGCCAACTGAAAAAAGCCTTATAGCCTCATGCGCGGCCTCTGCCGCGCTTTTGTAAGCCGGCCTGCCGCTACCGGCGTTTCTTGAATGCAATACCGGCAAGTCGCGCCTTTTGAAGTGTTCAGTGGCGCGCCTTCCCACAAGGTATAGGCTTACTTTCTTGTCTGACTTTTCACGAAGAAATGTCTCGGCTGTTCTTAAAAGCACCGTGTTAAAGCCGCCGCAAAGGCCTCTATCCGAGGTGATGAATATAAGGCCGATGTTGTTGACCTCTTCCCTCGGAGTCAAAAGCGGGTTTATATCCGCTGATGTCTTTGCCGCGAGAGAATTGATGAAATCAAGCATCTTCTCGGCATAAGGGCGCGCGGCCGTTATGTCGTCCTGAGCTTTCTTGAGCTTAGCCGCGGAGACCATTTTCATGGCCTTGGTTATCTGGCGCGTGTTCTTTACGCTCTTTATGCGCCGTTTTATATCTTTAAGAGAAGGCATCTACTTTAAAAGCCCCTTTTTTACCGTAAAGTTGCTGATTGGCCGCCCGCCGGTTTTATTGCCTGGGTACACGGAGTTCATCCCGCACTTGACGCGGGGCTAAGCCAGCCTGCGCCGCTAAACTTAGTGATTGGCAAAAAAACATTCACCATTCACTTGCCCCATTTAGTTATTAAGAAACCTCTGATTAATTCTTTTGTGCAGTCAAAAGGTATCGGGTATCAATTCTGAGATGGCTTTCCGACAACCGTTACCTGTCTTTTCCTCACCTTTACCCCTCACCCTACCCTCTCCCAAGAAGGGGATTGATATCCCTCAATACCACTACGGGTATAAAGGGGAGAGGAGAAAAAAGAAATTAATCAGACCTTCCTTAACTGTTTTTAAACTACTTCTTTTCTTCAGCGGAAAATATCTTCTTGAATTCGTCAAGCGCGCTGTTTACCTTTGCCTTGACGTCGTCCCCAAGCGCCTTTTTATCCCGTATCTCGTTTACAAGTCCTGTGTGCCTTGAATCAAAGAAGCTGAAGAGTTCGGTCTCATACCTCTTAAGCGAAGACGCCGGATAACTGTCAACATATCCGTTAGTAGCGGCGTAGATTATAAGTATCTGTTTCTCAACCGGAAGCGGCTGGTACTGCCCCTGCTTAAGTATTTCAACGAGCTTGCCGCCCCTTGCGAGCTGTTTCTGCGTGGCCGGGTCAAGGTCGCTTCCGAACTGGGCAAACGCCGCGAGTTCCCTGTACTGCGCGAGTTCAAGGCGAAGCGTTCCGGCAATCTGCTTCATGGCCTTTACCTGCGCGCTACCGCCGACGCGGGAAACGGAAAGGCCCACGTTAATGGCCGGCCTGATGCCTGAATAAAAAAGGTCTGTTTCAAGGTAAATCTGCCCGTCGGTGATGGAAATGACGTTCGTAGGAATATACGCTGAAACGTCGCCCGCCTGCGTCTCAATTACCGGCAGAGCCGTTAAAGACCCTCCGCCAAGCTCATCGGATAATTTTGCCGCTCTTTCAAGAAGCCTTGAATGGAGATAAAATACGTCGCCCGGATACGCCTCGCGGCCCGGAGGCCTTCTGAGAAGAAGCGACAACTGCCTGTAGGCTACGGCGTGTTTTGAAAGATCGTCATAAACAATAAGCGCGTGCTTGCCGTTGTCGCGGAAGTATTCGCCTATGGTGCAACCAGAGTAAGGCGCGAGAAACTGAAGCGGCGCGGGAGAGCTTGCCGTAGCGGCAACCACGACCGTGTAGTCCATGGCGCCGAACTGGCGGAGTTTTTCAACTATCTGCGCCACTGTTGACTGCTTCTGGCCTATGGCGACGTATATGCAAAAAACATCGAGGCCCTTCTGGTTTATAATGGTGTCAATGGCAACGGCTGTCTTGCCTGTTTGGCGGTCGCCGATTATAAGCTCTCTTTGCCCCCTGCCTATCGGTATCATGCCGTCTATGGCCTTGATGCCGGTTTGTAGCGGCTCTTTAACGGACTTTCTCGCCACTATGCCGGGCGCTTTTA
>SCQA01000292.1 GCA_004298725.1 bacterium | reverse complement strand
TATCCTTTGCCGGTCATCGCCATAGTCAACCAGAGGCCGCGCGGCTACTGCATGGAAACAGGCGTGTCAATGGTCGAGATAAAACAAGCGCTTACAAGCCTACTTGGCTGAGAGCCATTATGTGAGGGGATGTTATAACTAACTATGTGAAAATGTTATAACTGGCTCGCGAAAAGCTTTACGGATGGCTTACAGCACTTCTTCAGTTTGACCTAATCAAACTAAATTTGACAAAAACAACCACATATAACACATTGTCTAAAACTACCAACTAAGGGTTTTTATCAACCACTGGAAGAGGGGTTGCAGGTGTTTCAGTTTTAATCGAAGGCGATGAGGTAGTTTCTTTCGGTTTTAAAGATTCTAAGAGACGTTGGGTAATTGCTGCTTGTATTTTATTTTCGAGTTGCCCGTTGCTTTGTACCTGTTCCCATCCATTTGGCATCGAATGAGCTATGTAAGGGTTCACTTTAACCGTAACGGTACTGCCATCTTTTAATATCCGTAATGTCACCTTCACTTGTTCCGGTATTGTTGCCATGGGGTTAATATTGGCGCTCATGGAGCCAAATGCTCTTGCAAAAGGGATGAATGGCGCGACCCCGTAAATTGAGGAGGAAAACGTTTTTCTTTCGGTTGTTAGAAAACCGTCCTCTTTCTGCATTTGCGCGGGGGTGAAGCCGAGATTGTCAAGAGTATCAATCGCGGCGTTCCAAACATTGTTAAAGTCAGCCGTGTACGCTTGAGGCGTGTTAGGAAGTATCTGTTGAGGCGGCGGTAGACACCCGACAAGGAGAAATAAAAACGCCAGAATTAAATAAAGCCTTTTCATTATGACCTCCATTATGATTAAATAGAAATATCCCCTACAATTAAAGTTTTTGAATCACCCACTTGACCCGCCCCATTACAAAGTGTTCAGGCGCATCCCTTAGAGCAATATATGAGGGCGGAAAAAGTGGGTTATCGGATTTTAATACAATCCGTTCGGGTTCGACAAAAACTCTTTTTATAACCGCTCCTTCATAATCCAACCACACAACGTAAACCTTACCGCTTGTAATTTTTATATCGTGTGTGTCAATGCCGACCGTAGCGCCATCATTGAGCGTTGGTGTCATGCTATCGCCCTCCACCCTGACGGGGAGGATATAGTTTAACATGAATTCCTTCGGCAAGATAAGCGTTTCTATAGGCTCTCCCGTAGTCAATTTCCTCGGGTCCCCTGCTCCGGCCAAAGCAAAAACTTGGACTTCGACAAGGTCGCCTTCATAAGATGCGAGTTCGGGGCCTCTAAATGGCCGATCCTCCCCCCTATATTTAGACCCATCGCCGGTGAGAAGCCAATTTAAAGATAACTTCTCACTATTACAAAATGAAGTCAACACTTCGTACGGGATACTATTACGTACTTTTGCCGTTGCGAGAGTTTTAGGCTTAATCCCTAACAAATTCGCGACGTCAGCATCGGAAGAAAGGGCTTTAATACTACGAATTATATTTACTATTTCAGATAAGGACTTCATTTTGTAATTTTTACCTTGACATGACTACAAAATGTAACTATACTCCCATCATAAAGAAATCTTTACGTGTAGGGTAAAAAATATATGAACCGCAAAGTAAAAGGTCTGATGGCTTTTAAAGGTCTCAAGGGCGTAGATATAGCTAAAAAACTACACGTAAGCCCAACGACCGTTTATATAGTCATTTCCGGACGTGGCAAGTCGTGCCGGATACAGAAGTATATCGCCGCGGAACTCGGCATGTCCGTCGCCGAGCTGTGGCCTGCAAGTAATAAAGCCGCGTGAGGAGGACGTCCACTTAGGGCAAGGGTTTCTTCTATACTGCGAAGCCGCCTTCCCTCCCCACAAGGGCGGGGAAAAGTGGACGCCCTCGCACGAGGCGTCCGCGACAGGAACGGGCCGCTTACCTTACCGGGGCTGGGCGGCCCGCCCTGTTTTAAATATAATTTGATTTTAGACCAGCCGTATACGGCTGTCAATGACTATGTGCCTCGGAGATTAGTAGCCATATGAGCAAAAAGAGAACCCCGATAGTTGACCCTAAACAGATGAGCTTGTTGGAGCTGTTGACCGTCAATGAGCAGGCTCAGTCGCCGGGGGCGTTTGACGTGGAGACGCGTTTGAAGGAAGAGGCGTCGTTAGCGCTCCGCATGTGCCGCTTATCGCGCTATGAGGTGGCGGCCAAAATGAGCGAGATGCTCGGACGCGAAGTAACCAAGTCCATGCTCGATAACCGCACCGCGGAATCTAAGGAAGACCAGATGTGGCCGGCGGCGTGGCTTGCGCCGTTCGCGGTGGTAACAGGGCACAACGAGCAGATAAAGCTGATAAATAAACTTGCGCGCCTGCCGATAGCAGACTCTGAAAAGTTGTTAGATATGGAAATTAACAGGAAGCAACAACTTCTTGAGGAAGAACAGAAAGAGCTTGACGACCTCAAGCACCTCAAGGCGTTTGTGCAAGGCAACGGCAAAGGTAGCCGGAAGTGATAACCGGTAAAGAGGTAGTCAATGTCTGATGAATTTACAAGCGGCTTGGGTGTTGGTTTTGTCATAGGCGTAGTGGTGTGTTGCGCCGTTAAAAGCTTTTTTAAACTGTGGAAAAAATGCGGAGGGTGGTTGGTTGTCCGGCTTTTTCCGTCGGCTTTTTCTGGGTTTTGATTAGAAACCATATTTTGGGAGAGAAGGAAAAGACAGGAGGATAAATGAAGCAGTTTTTTAAAAACAGAGTACAAAAGATTTTATGCAGGGTGAGCGATTGTATACGCCCGTGCGGAGGGTGGTTGGTTTCCCGTCTGCCAAGGATTATAGAAATGGTTATGACGGTGTTTATTGGCGGAGTTATCTGTTTACAGATAGGCATTCTTCACGGCAGGGCGCTTGAGAGAGCGGACATTGCCGAAGAGACCGCGGCGCTCAATGCGGCTGTAGATTCGCTTGAGGCGGAAGTCCAAAAGCTTAAGACCGAAAAAACGGTGGCCGAAATCATTAAATGCGAGAGCGGAGGCAGACACGAGGGCGTATGGGGCGACGGCGGCAAAAGCTACGGCATAGCGCAATTTCAGAGGCAGACATTCCGCGAGCTTGCCCTAAAGGCGGATATGCCTCATCTCAGATGGACAAGCCGGGCCGACCAGATAGAGCTACTCCGCTGGGCCGTGGATAACGGGTACGGCCCGCGCTGGTCATGTTACGAGGAAGCTACCCGCGGATGAAAAGGGGCAAGTAGATAGCCGTTCAACCGAAGCAATTTTTAAAGGGGAACTAATGGAAGAAACGACAGAAAGGATTGAAAGCAAAGAAGGGCAACACAAGGAAACAACGCGCGATTACACGCGCAAAGTTTATCAGAATTTAATGGAGGTGGTGGAGCTACTTGAAAAAAAAGCGCCGCTATCAATGACGCAAAAGCAGATAGCTTTGGCAACAGGCATATCAAAGGCCATAGTATTCGACGTGTGCTGGAACCTTGTTAAGCGCGGCTGGGCTGAAGAAGCCGGGGACGGAGGCGTGAGACTCCAAAAAGGCACTAACGAAAAAGACGCCTTCATGGGCAGGATGGTTATCAGGCTGGTTAGGGATACTTTTGGCGTGGATTTGAATGAGGTATTGAAGGAGAAGTAATTTCCGGTAGTTTTACCGGAAATTAAAAGTACAAAGTTAAGGAAAATAACAGGTTAGCCAAAAAAATCCGGTAATCATTACCGGAAAATGGAGGTCATAGTGAGCAAAGATACGCAGTTAATATATGAGATGGTTGGCGCAGTGAAAGCGTTTAGGATGACAGGTAGCTTTGTAGATGCGGCCAGATACAGTTTATATAAACAACTTAAAGCTTCTAAGGCGTACAGGGTTGTAGGCAAGGAATGGGATGATTTTTGCTCCGAAGACCTCAGGCGCAACCGTAAAACGATTGACACTGAAATCAAGCTTCTTGAAGAATACGGTGAATCCTTTATAACGGTGGCCCAGACCATACACCTCACTAAAAGCGATCTCCTCGCTCTCGGATCCGGCCTGTCAGACGACGCAAAGTCGAGCATAAAGAAGGGCATCATCAAAATCGGCGATGTTGAAATAAAAGAATCAGAGGTAGCTGAGCGGTTAGATGAATTAAAGGACGCCATAGGCGGCCTTATCAAGTCAAACGACGAAGTAAAGGCCAGCCTTAAAGCCCATCAAAAGCTCACCGACGATTTCCGCAAAAATAACGAGAAACTGCACAAAGCCATTGAGCATTACGATAACCGCGACGAGCGTTACACCAAGAACCCGAATGCGATGGAGGAAGAGTACATCGTGCAGATGGAAGGGTTCCGTTTGCGCTTCAACCAGTTAATGCAGTCCGTTGACCCGGAGACCGAGCGTATGCGCGAATTTTTCCGCGACGAAGATGCCGACGGAAAGGAAAAGAAGCACAAACCGACTATGCGCATGAGAGCGTGCTACCTCGAAATCCTCGGTTATATGAAAAAGATGACCGCCGCCAACTACGGCATGGCCGAGGACATCGTGGGCACGGCGGACATGTTCCCTGAAAATATCTGGCACCCCGGCGAAGGAGCGGAGGTTGTAGCCGCCGTGAGAGACAGGGCAAAAAAGACAAACGACTAACCGTGCTGTCCGCAGTTGGGGAAAATAGCCTCAAAGGAACACAAAGGCATGTGGCAAGAAGATCTTGTCGTTGAACTGAATAGCGCGGAACCAGCCGGGCGCAAAGCCGTGCTCGGGAAATACAGCATTCTTACCGGCCACTCGCCCACGCACCTTTACCGCGTGGCAAAGGCAAGCGGCTTTAACGCAGGACGAAAAGACCGTATGGACAAAGGCATGCTGGAGTGCGGGCTATCGGACGGGCAGATAGAGTTCGTCGCCGCGCTGATGTATGAGACCGGGCGCGAAAACAAAGGGCCGATTATGCCGATGGAACGCGCCATACAGATTGCCGAGGACAACGGGATTATAAACGCGGGGCAAGTTTCTCCGGCAACGCTTAACAGAATACTGCGCGAACGGCAGGCATCGAAGCGGCATATGAAGAACCCCGAGCCGCATACCAACATGCGGTCACTGCACCCCAACCATGTGCACGTTTTTGACGTCTCCGTGTGCGTTCAATACTATTTGAAAAACGGAAAGATGGGCATTATGGACGAGCGCGTATTTTATAAAAACAAACCCCAAAACGCCGAGAAGATAAAGACGCGGCTTCTTCGGTATCTGGTGGTAGACCACTTTTCCGGCGAGTTTTACTGCCGGTATTACGACACCACCGGCGAGACATCGGCCAACTTGTTTGATTTTCTTAAAGAAGCATGGGGGCGAAAAGAACACGCAAAGGCGCCGTTTCGCGGCGTGCCGTTCGTGTTGCTGATGGACAACGGCGCGGCGAACGCATCAAGGGCGATAGTCGCCATGCTTGAGCGCATGGGCGTGGACATCCCCAAAGGCCGCCCGTATAACCCTCAACGCCAAGGCGCGGTGGAGACGCTACACACAACCATAGAACAGCAGTTCGAATCAGGGTTGCGGATTCAACCTGCGTTTGACGTTGCCACGCTGAACGCATGGGCTTTTGACTGGATGATACGCTTCAAGGCGACCAAAGAGCACAGGCGGCACGGCCTACCGCGCACGCAGATGTGGCTGACGATCAGGCCGGAGGAGCTACGGGAACTTCCGCCGGATGAAATTATGCAGGAGTTTTTTGCCAAGCCGGAAGAGGAGTGCCACGTCTACGCAGACTACTCCATAAGGTACAGAGGCATGGCTTACAGCGTCAGACACGTGGGCGGCGTCCATCCGAACGCGAAAGTCCAGGCGATATTAAAACCCTTCAAACTGCCTAAGATAGACGTGGCTTTTAACGGCAAGACCTACGAGGCAAACCCCATAGAGATGCTTCCCGCGCTTAAAGGCGGTTTCCGCGCTGACGCGGTAGTCATCGGCAAGGATTATAAATCACAGCCTGAAACGGCCACTATGCAGGCGATAAAGCGGTTTGACAACATGGCTTACGGCGACGACCGGAAGAAGGCTTCTATTCCGTTCGAGAGCTTGCGTGTCTTCGGTGATCATGCGTCAAAGGTGGACGGGCTGGAGTTCCTGCCAAAGGCCGGCACGCCGCTGGAGCTTGAGCGCCCGGCACAAATAGCGCGCGTGCCCATACTTGAATTTTTCAAAGAGCTTAAACGCGCCATCGGCATAATTACGCCTGAGCTTAACGCCGAGCTTCGCACCCGCTATGGCGAGTCAATAACGAGAAAGGAGGCTGACGAGGAGATAGATTACCGGCGGCATAATGACGTAGCGGCAACAGAAGCAAAGACGGCTGTATCTTAATGTAATAAGGAGGTGGGCGGTGACTAACGGAGCACGGGCATACGATATGAGCGTCAAACCGATTATTTTAAAAGAACTCGCGGCCGCATGCGACCTGCCACAGGGAGTATTTGCGAACCTGACGGGCCTCAAGAGGCCGTCAATCAATCTGGTGTTTAATCGCGTTGGATATCTGCCCACGACGCGCAAGGGGTTTGTAAAGGCGGTCGAGGATTTTATAAGCCAAAACCCGGCCGCCATGCGTTGGCTTTTAGAACGCGGCCTCAAAACCGCTGATATCTGGAGAGAGACCGGCAGACCGGCAAAGAAGCTTCATCCTGCCGGACATAGTATGAGGATGTCAGCGGCGCGTAAACACAATAGGGCCATAGCGATGGGTGATCCTAACGCGATAACGATTGACTGGGAGGTGGAGATGATTTACGAGGAGACGAAGAAACATTTTAAGCTATTCAAAAATCCGTTTCTCCACGACATACGCGAGGAGAAGGATATCTATATGACGGATGAGCACCGCTACATAGAGGCCTCAATGCTCGATGCCGCCAAACACGCGGGGTTTTTGGCCGTAGTAGGCGAGGTTCAGAGCGGCAAATCCGTGATAAGGCGGAAAGTAGTGATGGCGCTACAGCGCGATGAAAACATGCGGGTTATTTTCCCGGCGATAATTGACAAGACGCGGGTTTCAGCAGTCTCTCTCGGCGAGGCGATTATAAACGATATATCCAGCGAGAAGGCAAAGGTCAAACACGAACAACAGGCACGGCAGGTGCATAGGCTGTTACTCAGCAGGCATAAACAGGGACAGCGGCACGTGCTCATTATCGAAGAGGCGCACGACCTTACGTTGCCGGTGCTAAAACTTCTCAAGCGGTTCTATGAGTTGGAGGACGGTTACGAAAAGCTCCTCGGCATCATACTGATTGGACAGCCGGAACTTAAGCTCAAGCTCGACGAGGGCAAGAACCCGGATATGCGCGAGGTCATACGCCGCGTGCAGGTATCCGAAATAAAGGGCATGAACGGCAACATGAAAGATTATTTAGCGTTTAAATTCAAACGAATCAACGCGGACGCAATGAAGGTTTTTACCGACGAGGCTATCGAGGCCCTCGCTAAAAGAATGCAGGCGAAGGACCAATACACGGGGAAAAGCATCTCGCAGGCATACCCGGGCCTTGTGAACAACTACGCGGCCAAGGCCATGAACCTTGCGTTCGAGATGGGCGAGCAAATAGTAACGGCAGACGTGGTGAACGCGATTTAAGAGGACACTAAGGAGAAAAGAGATGGCAGACCTGTTTGAAATCGAAAAATTAACAAAGAACTATTCGGATGCCCGCGTATCGCTGGCGTCGCAGTTGAACCTGCTGGAAGCGCGAGTCAGGGGCATTAAGAACGCTCAACTGCCGCACATAAAAACCGCGCTCGCAAAAACAAAAGAGGCAGAGGCAAAGCTCAAGGCCGCCATTGAGGAAAGCCCTGAGCTGTTTTCAAGACCTAAAACGCAGGTCTTTCACGGCGTGAAGGTTGGGTATCAAAAATTAAAAGGCGTAATCTCATGGTCTGACGCGGACACGGTCGTAAGGCTCATATTGAAACACTTTTCAGCTATGGCGGAAACGCTCACGCGTACCGTGGTAACGCCGAACAAGCAGGCGCTTGCGGAATTATCGGCGCAGGACTTAAAGAAGCTCGGCGTTGTAGTGGAAGAAACAGGCGACGCGGTGGTTATAAAGCCGGTGGACGGCGACGTTGAGAAGGTGGTTAATGCGCTCCTGAAAGACGCAAGCGGAATGGAGGCGGCGTGAAGATATATTTAAAAAGATTTTTATGCGGCATCATCGGGCATGAGTGGCTTCACAACATAAATCCCTTTGCTCCATACGCAACCATCTGCGTGCGGTGCGGAAAGAGAAGTTAAATTTAACTCAATGCGGAGCGGTGGCATGAACGACTTAGAAGAAAGAATTCTACGTTATGCGAACGCGCGCTGGCCGAATAGGGACGCTAAGAGCGTGATGAAAAAACTCGGAGAGGAATTTTTCGAGCTTATAGAGGCTGAGGCAAAAGGCGACGACGCGGAGCTTATGCTTGAAGCGGCAGACATAGCAATACTGCTGGTTGACCTTGTTGCGCTCAAAGGCGGCGCTCTGAAACAATGGGTGCGCGTGAAAGTAGAAATTTTAGAAGAAAGGCTCGATGCGATTGAATCTGATGCGCGTGAAACCATCAACGAAGAACTCGGAGGCTGAACGTGAAATTCAAATGCCCGAAATGCGGGGATGAGTATGGCTACGCCGAGGCCGTAAAAGACGATGACCTGACGGCGATTATAAAGATGCAGGCGGACTTCGCGCCGCACTCGAAGCTCGTGTTCGAGTATGTCGAGCTTTTTGGCGCCACGCGCCCGATTAAGGCCGCGAAGCTCCTTCGTCTATTGCTGGATGTGCGTATGATATGGACGTCCGGCTCGTTCGCCTATCAAAAGAGCCGCTACATAATCTCGCTCGAGGGCATGGCAGAGGCGCTTAAAACGGTGTGCAATAAAAACCTGACCGCGCTCGATAGTCACAATTATCTGAAAAAAGTCATGATAGGCATCGCCGAGGGCGAAGCTAATAAAAAGTCAGTGGCGGCAGAGAAGGCGCTGAAGCAGAGAGAAGCTCAACTACGAGCCGGCAACAGGCCTGAGCCAGAGGGGCAATCCAAAGGTATGCCGGAAGAATTACGGCGCAAATTGAACTCGACAGGAGCAGGGCGATGAACCAGTGGTGGGAAGAGGAAGAGGTGAGCGTCTCGGACGCGGCTA
>SCQA01000291.1 GCA_004298725.1 bacterium | reverse complement strand
GACCGGACTTGACGCGGATGCCTCCAATGCCTTTATGATGTCTTCTATCCATACGAACCCCTTAAACCTTATAGCCGCTTTTACCATGCCGCGCTGGTTGTGCGCGCCGCGCTTGCTTATTTCTTTAGAACACGGGCAGAGTGTTGAAACCGGCACGGTAATTTCAAGGATGAAGTCCGCAGTCTCGCCGAGAGTGCCTTGATATTTGCATTTGTACTCCATCAGCCCTTTAGCTTTTGACACTGGCGCGGCTTTTTCCACAAAATACGGAAACTCCACCTCAAGGTGGGCGGTTGTGGCGTTAAAAATTCTTTTCATCTTTTTAAGTATGGCCGGAAAATTTTTAACGGTTATTTCGCCGCAGTGCTCATTGAGTATTTCAATGAAGCGCGACATGTGTGTGCCTTTGAACTGATGAGGCAGGTCAACGTACATGTTCACAGAGGCAATGGTGTGCTGAAATTTATTTTTTTTGTCGAGCACCACTATCGGGTAGCGGATGTCTTTAACGCCGACTTTGTCAATGGCTATGCGCCTGAAGTCCGGGCCGGATTGTATGTCTTTAAGTGTGGTTTTTGGCATATTGAAATTAGTGATTAGTGAATAGTGAATAGAGGTCAGTACCGCCGTAATCCATACCTCTAAACACTAACTGCTCGCCACAGCACTTTATAATTCCCATTGCTCCCCCTTTAAAAAAGTGGGAAGCGAAAAAAGCATGATAAATCAAAATTGCTTAGCCGAATAAACGGCTCTATTCATAATATTCCGCCATTGACGTGTCTGATTCCCACACGCGCATACGCGATACTTTTACGCCGTCGGTATTGACGGCGCGCGATAATTGGGCGAATAGAAAACCGGCTATGTTTTCAGCCGTGGCGTTTATTTTGTCGAACGGAGGCACGTCGTTCAAATATTTGTGGTCAAGCCTTTCAACGGCTTTTTTGGTTTCGGCTTTCAGTTTTTTAAAGTCAATGACCATGCCGAGGCTGTCAAGCTCGGCCGAGCGCACGGTAACAAGCACCTTCCAGTTATGGCCGTGAAGGTTTTCGCACGCGCCGTTATAGCCCCTGATGTTATGCGCGGATGAAAAGGACGTTTCTATTGTCACTTCGTACATGCTTTTAACTCTACCACAAAAAGAGCGTTAATTTAAGAACTGTGCGCGGCATTGCAGTGGCGGCTAATCAATAGTTTAAGAAATCTCTGATTCAATAGCTCTAAGGTTTTTTTGTTACCCCCTTTGAAAAAGGGGGATATGTGGGATTCTCTTAAACGGGTTTTATACAATTTTTCTTTTGCCCATTTATAGCCGCGCATCTTTTTTAATTTTCCCTTTACCACGTTTTTTTCAGCAAGAACTCGCCGCCAAATTCATAAATTCCGTAAAATAAGCCGAAGTTATCGCTTTGCAAGAAAATCCCGAACAGGGTCGGGATTTTCTAAAAAAGATTGGTTCGAACTTCCGTTTGAGCACGCAGAAATTGTCTTTGGATTTCAAAAATCCCTTCAAAATCACGGTGGAAGCCGAGCCCCGCCTTTGGCGGGGCTCGGCAACATTAGCCCAAAATTCGAATTCTAAAAATTGGCGGAGGGTGAGGGACTCGAACCCCCAAGGGTGTTAACCCGCTGGTTTTCAAGACCAGTGACTTACCATTAGCCTAACCCTCCGATTTGAACTTCTGAAAGGAAATATATTTTATCAGGCAGTGCTATTTAAAACAAGGTCTGTTTCTGACACGGTAACGGATGCCGGCTTATAGCAATTTTCGTAGTGCGAGGCTTTAGCCTCGCGTATTGTAATCTTGCAAAGGCGGTGCAAAACAGCGAGGCTAAAGCCTCGCGCAACTTTTAGAGCCAAAGCATGGGAACGCAAAAAACCGCTTCGCTTACGTTAACTGCTTTACCCCCCCTCACCTCAATCCTTTTACCAGTTTGCATTTCCGGCTCACCCCATCAGACAGGGTGAGAGGAAGCATATCGGGCTATCACATTCTGTTATGTATGAATATCCATACTTGTTAACGTTAGGCATTACTCAAGCATTATACAAAGAAGCAAACCGCAAACCCCGCCCGCACCTTCTTAACCCCGTTTTATCCTTTCCATGCCGCCCATGTACGGCCTTAAAATATCCGGCACTATAACGCTTCCGTCTTCCTGCTGAAAGTTTTCAAGTATAGCGACAAGCGTTCTGCCGACCGCAAGGCCGGAGCCGTTTAATGTATGCACAAACTTTGGTTTTCCACCTTTAGGCCTGTAGCGGATACCGGCGCGCCTTGCCTGAAAGTCTTCAAAATTAGAACACGATGAAATCTCGCGGTACTTGCCTTGCCCGGGCAACCATACTTCTATGTCATAAGTTTTGGCTGACGAAAAGCCCATGTCTCCGGTGCAAAGGGCCATAACCCTGTAAGGAAGGTTAAGTTGTTTAAGCACCTCTTCGGCGTCACTCGTCAGTTTTTCAAGCTCGTCATACGATTTTTCAGGCGTTGAAAACTTTACAAGCTCCACCTTATTGAACTGATGCTGGCGTATAAGCCCTTTTACGTCCTTGCCGTAAGAGCCTGCCTCTTTTCTAAAGCACGGGGTGTACGCCGCGTAACAAACCGGCAGGGCGTCCTCTTCAAGAATTTCATCCCTGTGGATGTTAGTTACCGGAACTTCGGCGGTAGGAATAAGGTATGACGGCCACCCTTCAATTTTAAAAAGGTCTTCCTCAA
This sequence comes from bacterium, assembly GCA_004298725.1. Lineage (GTDB taxonomy): Bacteria > Desulfobacterota > GWC2-55-46 > GWC2-55-46 > GWC2-55-46 > SCQA01. Next base: position 4,125 of record SCQA01000291.1, on the reverse strand, counting down.
ACTTGGGCAGTTGCCCTGTGCCTACAAGCATTTCAGCCTTTACCATAAACGGCGGCAAAACCTCGGTGTAGCCGTGTTTTGCCGTGTGAAGGTCGAGCATAAAGCTGATGAGCGCCCTCTCAAGGCGCGCGCCGGCGCCTTTTAAAAGCGAAAACCGCGCGCCGGAAAGCTTGCCTGCCCGCTCTGTGTCTATTATGCCCAGCGCGCCGCCAAGCTCCGTATGCTCAAGCGGCGGGTAGCTGAATTTAGCCGGTTCGCCCCACAAGCGCACCGGCACGTTATCGTTAGCATCGTTTCCAGTTGGCACGCTCGCGTGCGGAGTGTTTGGAATAAAAAGAAGAAAATCGTTAAGCTCCTTTTCCGCGCCGGCGATCAATTCGTCAAGCGATTTTATCCGCGCGGAGACGCCCTGCATCTCCGCAAGCATTTCGCCTGCTTCTTTGCCTTCCATTGACCCCGATACAGATTTTTTCAGCTTGCCTATTTCAAGCGAAACGCTATTCCGTTTTTCTTTAAGCGCTTCGGCCTCTTTTAAAAGCTCGCGTCGCTTTTCATCAAGCAATTTAAAGCGCGACAGGTCAATTGCGCCTCCACGCGAAGCAAGCCGTTTTTCAGCCTCAGCCAAATTCTCGCGCAGATATTTTATATCAAGCATTGTTCGCCTTTTCTAATCAATTGCCCACCGTAATTCCGCCAATTTAAGGGCGAATTAAAGTCGGGCTATATAAGCTTAAACATGGACGCTGGAGCGTCCCATGATACGTTCCCATTTACCGGTTTGTCCAATGGCCAACATGCCACTGGACATGGATTTATATCTCTCCGGCGCAGGAGCGTGGGAACGATAACGACTGCAAACGCACGGCCTTTCTTACTGCGCAGAGCGAATAATATAAATCAATTCTCTTCGCTTTTCCACCTTTTATAAAGCGAATGCTCTACTTTCAAAACGTCAAGCGCCTTGCCTACGACAAAATCCACCATGTCGTCAACAGTTACGGGTTTTGTGTAAAAGGCGGGCATGGCAGGCAGTATAACTGCTCCGGCGCGGCTTAACCTTAACATATTTTCAAGGTGTATGGCGTTAAAGGGCGTCTCTCTCGGAACGAGCACAAGCGGCCTATTCTCTTTTAAAACACAGTCAGCGGCCCGTTCAATTAAGTTGCCGGAGATGCCCCCTGCTACGCGGCCAAGCGTGCCCATGGAGCAAGGGCATATTATCATTGCCTTTACAGCGCCAAACGCGCCGCCGCTTGCTAAGCGCGCGCCGATGTCGTTTGACGGCGTATAGTTAAGGCGGCCTTTTAAAGCGGCTTTTTTGCTTGCGGACTTTAAATACGCAAGAAGGCCTTTTTCAACGTTGTCTTTTAAAAGGTCAAGCCCAAGCTCCTCTTTTAAAATTAAAAAACCGGAAGGGGAGATTAACAGTTCAATGTCGTCTCCCCTTTTTAAAAGCTCGGTTATCAGCCTTATGCCATAGGGCGCGCCGGAAGCCCCTGTGAAGGCAACAATATAAATGGACAAGTTTGCCTTTACTTCTCCTTGAGTTTAACCACGCGGTAGAAAACACCGCCGCCTCTCTTAATAAGGAAGCGCGCCGTTTCGCTCTTATCAAGCAGTAAGATGGCCTTGTTATAGTCCTTCATGTTCTTTATAGGCGTGCGGTTTATTTCTTTTATAATATCGCCGCGCCTTATATCCGCAGTCCATGCCGGGCTTTCCTGCGCCACTGCCGATATATACACGCCTTCGGTGTCGGCCACGCCAAGCCTTCCGGCTATTTCCGGCGTAAGCGGCGCAACCGAAATGCCGATTTTCTTATCAGGCTTCTGGACTTTTTCATCCCTTGGCTCGGCAGAACCTGCTTCATCGTCGGCCTTTGTGCCTACTCTTAAAGAAAGCGTCTTTTCCTTGCCGTCCCTTAAAATTTTCACTTCAACCGACCTGCCCGGCACGGTGGAGGCGACTATCCTCGGAAGGTCGTTCATTTCAGTTATCAATTTGTCGTCAAACGATATTATTATGTCGCCTGTCTTAATGCCGGCAAGGTCAGCCGGGTCGCCGGAGGTTACTGAAGATACCAGCGCGCCGTTTGACTCTTTAATATCAAATGACTTCGCAAGCTCCGGCGTTAAATCTTGAATGCTTACGCCTATCCAACCCCTTGTCACCTTGCCGCGCTCTTTAAGCTGTATAAGCACGTCTTTAACCATGTTTACCGGTATGGCAAAACCTATGCCCTGTCCACCCGCTATAATCGCGGTGTTTAAAGCTATAACCTCGCCCTTCATGTTAAAGAGCGGGCCGCCTGAGTTGCCCGGGTTTATGGAGGCGTCCGTCTGTATAAAGTTGTCGTAAGGCCCGGCTCCGATGAACCTGCCCTTCTGGCTTATTATGCCGGCGGTTACAGTGCCGCCAAGACCGAAAGGATTGCCTATGGCGATAACCCACTCGCCTATCTGAAGCTCGTCCGAGTTGCCGAGCGCGGCAACCGGAAGGTCTGTTTCGGCGTTTATTTTTATAAGCGCGATGTCAAGCTTCTGGTCCTGACCCACGACCTTTGCCTTATAGTCCTTCTTGTGCTGGTCGGATAGGGTAACTATTATTTCAGAGGCGTTATCAATAACGTGCTGGTTCGTAAGAATATAGCCGTCTTTATTTATTATAAAACCGGAGCCGAGGCTCTGCCTTTTGAATTTTCTCTGAGGCTGTTCGTTTTCACGGTTATTGCCGAAGAACTTGTCGAATTCATCGCCAAACTGGTCGTCCCCTGACGGCCCCTTAAACTCAGGAAACGGAAAAGGGAATATCGGCCTCTCTTTAATTATTTGCGAGGTGGATATATTCACAACCGCGGGAGAGAGTTTTTTGGCAAGCTCAACAAAGTTATCTGTTTTAATGACAGGCATTCCGATACCGTTGCCGGAGCCGTCCTTCCAGAAGTTTTGCGCTACTGTTTGAGGCGTTATGTCAAACCTCGCTGTTATTAAAACGCCTATAACCACTGAAAGCGCGGCAACGACTATAAGCGTTTTTATTCCGAACCCTGTCTTTTTCATGGCGTTTTATCACCTTTCGCGCATTAAATACTTTTTAAAATAAACCTGCTGTCTGAAAGAAAGCAGTCCTCTCATATCTTAGAAACTTCTGATTAATTCTTTTGTGCAGTCAAAAGGTATCGGGTATCAACTCTGAGATGTCTTTTCCTCACCTTTACCCCTCACTCTACCCTCTCCCAAGAAGGGGATTGATATCCCTCAAGGGGAGAGGAAAAAAAAGAAATTAATCAGAGCTTCCCTTATTATTAACAGGTCTAAAGACCTGTTTCTACGAAAAACAACACCTTCGAATCAGCCCTCTCTCCGGCCTGCACGCTCTGAAAGAGAGATAGGAAAAAAGCCCTTTGGAATTAAAACACCACATAGCTTGCCTTACTATGGGGAAGTTAATTTTTATTCCGCTACTTAGCCTCTTTCACGTACCACAATTGAAGCTCGTGCAGAATGTCGTCAATAAGCTTTGCCTCTTCTCCGGTAAGGTTGCCTTTGGTTTTGTCTCTAAGCAGGCCGATGAGGTCTATCGTCTGCCTCGCGACAAGCGGCTCCTTTTCTTTTTTGCCGGTTACAGGGTTTTCAACGACGCCGAGGTGCATAAGCACCGAGGAAGAAAGCGAAAGTATGAACGTCGAAAAATCAAGCGGAGGAATTTCACCTTGCGAATGCGTAGCCATATCATCGGTTGCCATGCCAACTTCCTCCTTAACCCTTTATTCAACCTTTATCTTGACGGCTTTGGGCTTTGCGCCATATATCTTAGGCACTATTATCTCCAGTACGCCGTCTTTAAAATTAGCTTTTATGGAATTCTTATCAACCGAGTTCGGCAGGCTGAAGACCCTTTGAAAGCGGCCGTAAAAACGCTCCATTCTGTGGCAATTTTCATCGCAGAGTTTTTTTTCAAACTTCCGCTCGCCTTTTAACGTAATAAGGTTTTCCTCGACCTCTATGGTTACGCCCTTTGCCTCCATGCCCGGAAGCTCCGCCTTTAAAATTATGTCGTCCTCTGTTTCGTAAACGTCAACCGGAGGAAACCATACTCCGTTTGACACAAGCCCCGTGCCTTCTC
>SCQA01000290.1 GCA_004298725.1 bacterium | reverse complement strand
TCAACCGGCTTTGCCTGCATTACGTCGCCCTTATATATAAGCACCTTCACGCCGATTACGCCGAATGTCGTTCTACCCTCGGCAACGCCGTAGTCTATATCAGCCCTTAAAGTATGCAGAGGCACCCTGCCCTCTCTGTACCACTCTGTTCTTGCTATTTCAGCGCCGCCAAGCCTTCCGGCGCACATTATCTTTATTCCCTTAGCGCCCATTCTGAGGGCGGAGGTTACAGCCTTTTTCATGGCCCTTCTGAAAGAAACCCTGCGCTCAAGCTGTAAAGCCACGTTTTCCGCCACAAGCTGAGCCTCTACGTCCGGCTTTCTTACCTCGACAATATCAAGGTCTACTGCCCTGCCCGTTAGCGCCGCTAATTGTTTCTTTATAACGTCTATTTCAGCGCCGCGCTTGCCAATTACTATACCCGGCCTCGCGGTGCGTATAATTACGCGCATATTATTGGCTGTGCGTTCTATTTCCACCTTTGCTATGCCGGCGTGGAATAACCTCTTTTTCACGAACTTTCTGACCTTGAGGTCTTCATGGACGAATTCGGCGTAATTCTTGCCGCTGTACCATCTTGACTCCCAGTCTTTTGAAATGCCTAATCTGAACCCTATGGGATGAACCTTCTGACCCAAAAAACTACCTCCGTTTCAGTTGAAAGCTAATTCGTTTTTTTAACAACTCCGCGCCCTTCTATTCACAGGCATCCACAGTCAAACCGCAAAACGCCTTATACAGCCTCGTCGAGTATTATCGTTACGTGGCACGATCTTTTAAGTATCGTCGCGCCGCGCCCCATAGCCTTTGAGTACATGCGCTTTAACGACGGCCCGTGCCCAACGAACGCGCTCTTTACATAAAGCCTGTCTACATTTAGCTTATTCGTGTTTTCAGCGTTTGCTACCGCGCTCTTTAAAAGCTTCGTTATATCCTTGCTTACCGCTTTTTCAGTAAAGGTCAACGTGGCAAGCGCGTCTTCCACTTTCTTGCCTCTGATGAGGTCAACCACCAACCGCGTCTTCTGCGGCGAAGTCCTTAAATGTCTTAAAACCGCCCTTGCTTCCATAATAACCCTTTTGCTCCCGGCTTTTTTGTGAGTGTTAATCAGCCCTTGATAGTTACAACCGCACTTTACGCCGTTTAAGGTTGCCACGCTCTTTTCCGTCTTACATTGCTATATCACGAGCGAAGCTTAAAACTCTGATTATTTTCATTAACGCGGCGTGCCGCATTATACCGCGCACCAATAATATTAACCCTTAGCGCCGGGCAACTTTGCCTTTTTTATACCTGAGTGTCCGTGGAAGGTGCGCGTCGGTGAAAATTCGCCGAGCTTATGACCAACCATATTCTCCGTGACAAAGACAGGTATGAACTTCTTGCCGTTATGTACTGCCATGGTAAACCCGACCATCTCCGGTATTACCATTGACCTTCTCGACCAGGTCTTTATGACCTTCCTTGACTTCGCGTCCTCGGCCTTCTGGACTTTTTCCATAAGGTGAGTATCTACAAACGGCCCTTTCTTAACGGAACGCACGCTTATTTCCTCCTGCTTACGATGTACTTGTCTGTCTGGGTGCGCCTTCTTGTCTTATAACCCTTAGCCGGAGTGCCCCACGGACTTTGAGGATGATTTCCGCCCTTGCTCTTGCCTTCGCCTCCGCCATGCGGATGGTCAACCGGGTTCATGGCCACACCCCTGACTCTCGGAAGCTTGCCGAGCCATCTGCCCCTTCCGGCTTTGCCTATAGTTACGTTTTCATGGTCTATATTGCCAACCTGACCTACCGTAGCGTAGCAATCTTGTAACACAAGCCTTACTTCGTTTGAAGGCATCTTAAGCGTAGCGTATGTGCCTTCCTTAGCCATGAGCTGTGCAAAACTGCCTGCGCTCTTTACAAGCTGTCCGCC
>SCQA01000289.1 GCA_004298725.1 bacterium | reverse complement strand
ATAAGGCCGCGCGCGTTGTTTGCGGTAGCGGCGGTTTCAACCATTTCAGCGTTGGTTTTGCCTTTTAAAAAAAACGGTTTATCGGAAACGTCCGCGCCAATTAATTCGTTGTTTGTGGAGGCTATAACCCTGCCAAGCGGCGATATTACAAGAACTTCCTGTATTGTCTTGTCAAGCGGGGCTTTGTTCCGTAGCAGGTGGGCGCCGAGCAGTGCGCTGGAATACGGCCTGCCGGCGGCGGCATTTTCAACTTCTTTCACTATGGTTCCGTCCGTGGAAAAGTCAATCGCGCGCTGTTTGTTCATCTCAAGAAACTGAAAAATCTGAGCTTCGTAAGCCTCCGCGATGACGACAAGGTCGTTGATAATCAGCTTCTTGTAATGTTCTTTATTGTCCCGATATCCAATGAAGAACGTTATCGCTATGGGCGCGAAGATAACGGCAAAGGAAATTATTGCTTTTTGAACAAGTGAAAGTCTTATTTTTAGCATTACGTGCTCCGGGTGTCGCAGGTTAAATCAGTTGGCAGGCGATGTTTTGACGCAGATGCGGGACGAGCTGTGTTCTGCCCTTTTTATGAGTATAGCTTTAAATCTTGTTCAGTCAAATTTGCGGCGGAGCGGGAGAAAAATAAAACCCTTTTTTTAAAAGTCGGGTGTAGCTCCTTCTCCCCTTTGGGGAGAAGGTTGGGTTGAGGGGTTATAACTACCGGTCATTGGCCAACATGATGGTTTTGAATATCTCGCGCCTTGTTGCGGTGAGGTCAGCGTTTCGTAATCATTGATGCGGCGGCTTTATCAACAAGCCATAGAACACGGCCTTTTGAAAGCCGTGTTATTTGCGCCGGATATTTTTCCGGTTTTAATTCGCCTTCGAGGCATTGTTTCAGCGCTAAGGCTTTGTCCGGCCCGGTTACAAGAAAGATTATATTTTTTGAATTGTTAATTGCCGAAGGAGTAAGCGTAACGCGGCTTGAGTTTATATTCGGAGCCGGTGCCTCAACCGCGATTTTTTCGCTTTTAAACGCGGGGCTTGACGGAAATATCGACGCAAAATGCCCGTCCGTTCCCATGCCGAGAAGCGTAAGGTCAAACGCGGGGAATTCATCTTCGCCAAGTTTGAAAAACGCCTTTATTTCAGCCTCGTATTCGTCAGCCGAGGCCGGGCAAGATTCCCCTTTTACGCGGTGTATGTTTTTTTCAGGCAGTTGAACTTTTTTTATAAAGGATTCGTTTGCCAGGCGGAAGTTGCTCTGTGCGTCCGACGGCCCGACGCATCGTTCGTCGCTCCAGAAGAGGTGCGTCTTTTGCCAGTTGATATTGCCGCAATACGGCCTTTCGGCAAACAGCTTGTAAAGGCCGAGTGGCGTATTGCCTCCTGAAAGCGCAACAATAAAAACACCCCTTTGAGTTATGGCAAGGCTTGCTGTTTCAATGAATATGTTTGCCGCTTCGATGAAGACTTCCTCGGGGGTTTCGAGAATTATTATTTCCGGGTTTTTGGTCGGCATTTTTCAGGCATCCGTAAAAGAGAGGGAAAAAGATGGTTTAAGCGCGTCACAGGCGAATGTTACTGGTTTTTCCAGACCCTGCCGCCCTGTGCCATCAGAGCGTCCGCTTCCTGCGGCCCCCATGTTCCGGCGGAGTAGTTGGGAAAGCGCGGCGGCGGCTGATTCGCCCAGCCGCCAAGTATCTTCGTGATGAACTCCCATGACGCTTCTATGCCTTCTTTGTGCGGAAATAGCGTTGAGTCTCCGAGCATGCAGTCAAGTATAAGCCGCTCGTATGCCTCGGGAAGCTCGGTTTTGAAAGAGTCTTTGTACGAAAAGTCCATTTTTACGGTTTCCATGTAATTGGCCGAGCCCGGGCGCTTGACGTTGAATTGAAACGCAATGCCTTCGTCAGGTTGTATCTTCAGCGTCAGTACGTTTCTTTCCGGGCACGTCGCTATGTTTTTGGTAAATAGGCAGTGCGGCACTTCCTTGAAGTGCAGGGCTATTTCAGTAAGGTTCTGCTTCATGCGCTTGCCGGTTCGCAGGTAGAAGGGTACGCCCGCCCATCGCCAGTTGTCTATTTGCGCTTTAAGCGCCACGTAGGTCTCTGTTTCAGATTCTTTGCCGACGCCTTCTTCCTCTCTGTATCCGGGTACGTTTACGCCTTCGATGTTTCCGGCGCCGTACTGCCCTCTTACGGTATAAAGCGGCGTTTCATGCGGCTCTATGGGCCGCATTGACTTCAAAAGCTCGTACTTTTTTCCGCGTATGACTTCCGCGTCCATGCTTATGGGCGGCTCCATCGCGACGAGGCTTAAAAGCTGAAGTATGTGGTTTTGCACCATGTCGCGGAGCGTTCCGGCCTCTTCAAAGTATTTGCCCCTGCCTTCCACGCCTATTGATTCGGCGGCGGTTATCTGGACGTGGTCAATGTATCTGCGGTTCCATATAGGCTCGTATATGCCGTTTGCAAACCTGAAGTAGAGGATGTTTTGCACAGTCTCTTTGCCGAGGTAGTGGTCAATTCTGTAAACCTCTTCTTCGTCGAAGTTTTTAAGTATGAGCTTATTCAGCTCCGTGGCCGAGGTTTTATCCCTGCCGAACGGTTTTTCAATGACTATTTTCGCTTTTTGTTCCTGCTCCGCGTCCTTGCGCGAGAGGCCTGTTTGGGCGAGCACTTCAATAATGGGCACGAAAAAGCTCGGCGGCGTGGCAAGGTAAAAAAGCCTGCCGCATTTTACGCCGGATGTTTTGTCAATATCAACGAGCCTGCTCGCGAGTTTTTCATAACCCGCGCGGTTGTCAAATGGCGACGATATGAACCACGTTCTGGACAGGAGCTTGTCGAGTTTGGCGTTGTCAACGGGCTGAACGCGCGAGTTTTTGACGATTTCAACTTTAGCGAAGTTTCTGTATTCGTCGTCCGACAGCGCCCTTGTCGCCATGCCTATAATGTTGAAAACGTCCGGCAGGAGCTTTAAAGATAAAAGCCTGTATAGCGCCGGCAGGAGCTTTTTTTTGGCAAGGTCTCCGGTGGCGCCGAATATTATTAAGGTGGACGGTTCAGGTTTGGTTAGGTACATTCGCCTCTCGTTGTTATAGTTTTACGGTTTAACGCCGCGTGGCTTGCCCCGTGTTCTTATCTTCTGCCCTCTTGATGGCGGAGAGAGAAGCCATCTTTTTCTGTTTTCCCCCTCCCCCCTTATGGGGGAGGGCGGGGTGGGGGGTAAAGACATCTTTTTTGTGCTTTTTTTAAGAGGGGGTACAGAAATTACGGACCCGGTATCCCGCAGTTTGCCGCGCTGGTATTCATTCAAGAAGTTGTTATCTTGTGTCCGCCGAATGCGCCGCGTAGCGCCGCTATAAGCTTTGCCGAATAGCTGTTGCCGCCAAGCCTTGATTCAAACCTTTGCAGGAGCGAGAGCGTTATAACCGGGCACGGCACGTCTTTGTCAAGGCTGTCAAGCACGGTCCATCTGCCTTCGCCGGAATCTTCCACGTACGCCTTTATGCCTTCAAGCCCCGGGTTTTCTTTATATACGGCCTCTGTAAGCTCAAGGAGCCACGAGCGCACGACCGAGCCGTTTTGCCACAACGAGGCAATTTCGCCGAGGTTCAGCTTGTACTTTGACGCGTTCATAAGGGCGAAACCTTCGGCGTATGCCTGCAACATTCCGTATTCTATGCCGTTGTGTATCATCTTTACGTAATGCCCCGCACCCGCCGGCCCCATGTGAGCGTAGCCGTTTTCAGGCGCAAGAGTTTTAAAAACAGGCTCTAACCTGTTAAACACCCTTTTTTCGCCGCCCACCATGATGCAGTAGCCTTTTTTCAGGCCCCATATGCCGCCGCTTGTGCCGGAGTCGAGAAAGTTAATGCCTTTTTTTGAAAGCGTATCGGCCCTGCGAGCGGAGTCTTTATACATCGAGTTGCCGCCGTCTATTATGGTGTCGTCGTGCGATAGAAGCGGGGTAAGCCTGTCAATATGTTCGTCAACTACGCCGCCCGCCGGTACCATAAGCCATACCGCCCTCGGCGGTTTAAGGGCTTTGACAAGCTCTTCAATTGACTCTGCGCCTTTCGCGCCGATTTCAACGGCTTTTTTCAGCGGCTCTTTGCCTCTGTTAAACGCTATAACCCTGTGCTCGCCGGAGGCGACGAGCCTTGTTACCATGTTAAGCCCCATGCGTCCGAGGCCGATAAACCCTAATTCCATTTTAGCTCTCCTATTTTTTTACACTGTTTATTTTGTTTTAGTTGATTAAGGCATTGCCATTATATAGGTTAAAGATAGCAGAGAAGGTAGTATCTGGCAACCGGTCTCGTGCTACAATAGGGGTTGGCCGGGTCGTCTATAACTTGCTAAAGATTGATGAACTGCTATGCTCCGTATATAAATTAATCAAAGAATCATGGGTTTTTTCGGGCTTAATGATTCAAGATTGTCGGATCATCACGTTATAGGAGATGGGTTTTAATTATGTAATCTTAAACGGAGGTGAAAATAATGGTTGAAAAATCGAGCAAAGAAAAGTTGAACGCCAAGTGTTCCTGCGGCTCCGGCAAGAAATACGGAGAATGTTGCGGCGGCGGCGAGATATGCTGTTGCGGCTCCGGCAAAAAAGCCTCTGAATGCTGTTATAAGAAAAAATCCGCGTGTTGTTGAAAAAAACACCTCAATTTCATGCGATAGGAGATTATAATCAAGATGAAAAAGTTATTGGGAGTTTTAACGGCCGTAACGGTTTTGTTTGCCTTCAGTTCAATGGGCGTTGCCGCTGAATCCGCTAAGGTTGTAAACCCATGCTCGGTAAAGAACCCTTGCGCTATGCACAATCCGTGCGCGGCTAAAAACCCGTGTTCAAAAAAGAACCCTTGCTCGAAGATGAAGAAGGGCAAGAAAAAGATGAAAAAAAATAAGACAATGAATCCGTGCGCCACAAAGAACCCGTGTGCGGCTAAAAATCCTTGCGCGGCTAAGTAAAGCGGCTTTGTGATTTGTACCTGTATTTAAAAAATTATCCGCGCAAATGGCGGATAATTTTGATGGCAGTGTTTGGTTTTTTATATATGCCCGCCTTATCCGTTGTTAAAGCGATCGGACTTAGGCGGGCATGTACATTTTACCGCCCTTAACAGATTTTTCTTTATAATGTGCCAAATCGGAGGAAAGGAGGGTGCGTATGCCGGTTATTTGCGGGAAGTTTTTAAAGGTCTTTTTGGTAGCGTCCGTATTTATAACATTAAGTTTTATTGACGTAGCGGCGGCAGAGGATAAAAATCCTTGCGCGTCAAAGAACATTCCCATCAGAAAAAATGCCATAAAGGATTCTGTTGCGCTTAAAGAGATGGGCATAAAATTATGGGGCTCTACCGCGATGGGGACGTCCGGGACGGCCTGTGGCACTTGTCATCCTGATGGAGCCGGGCTTAAAAAAGAGCCTTTTCCGAAGTATATAAAGATGCCGGATGACATCGTGACTATGGACCAGATGATAAACTTTTGCATGGTCAACCCAATGAAAGGCAAACCCCTTAAGTGGAATTCTCAAGAGATGACAGCGCTTGCCGGTTATATTACCGTTAACGCCAAGGATGGCGCTACGGCGCCAGTGAATCCGTGCGGCATGAAAAACCCTTGCGCTTCCAAAAACCCTTGCGGGATGAAGTAAAGAGTGCGCCCGGTAACGCTGAGAATATTGGCGCTTTTATTCTCATTGGCGGCGGCTTTTCCGGCTTTTGCAGCCGGAGGAGAAGCTGGCGCGACGGGATACTGGAAAAGGCCGGTAAACGTAGGTTCCGTAATGTCTATTGAAAGCCTCTATCCTGAAAAATGCGCGAAGTGTCACTTGAGCCAGTACGAAGAATGGAAAGGCGCGCTTCACAGCAAAAGCGCAGGGCCGGGGCTACTTGCTCAACTCGACCCCAAAGCCGACCCTCAAACAGCCGGTTCCTGTTATTATTGCCATGCGCCTCTTGTGGTACAGAGCGAAGTAATCGCAGGTGAAAACGCCCCTAACGGCTCTTTTGATGAAAAGTTGAAATTATCGGGTGTAAGCTGTGCCGTATGTCATGTTAGGGATGGCGGCGTCTTTGGTCCGGCCTCGCTTAATCCGGGCGGTTTTAAGATAGGGGTTAAAGCGGATCACGTTTCGCTTCAAAAAGAATTTTTTGAAAAAGCCGAATTCTGCGCCGCTTGCCATCAGCTTTATGAAGGATTTGACCTGAACGGAAAACTCCTTGTAAATACTTACGCGGAGTGGAAGGAGAGCGAATACGGAAAGAACGGTGTCACTTGCCAGAACTGCCACATGCCGGGGCGAAGGCACCTTTTCAGAGGTATCCACGACCCGGAAATGGTCAAAAGCGGGGTTAAAATTGAGGTTGAAAGAACGGCTCAAGGGGCGCACATAGGCGCTAAGTTAAGGATAACCAACTCAGGGGTCGGCCATTATTTCCCCACATACGCAACGCCGCTTGTGGTTATAAAAGGGTTTTTGATTGATGCAAAGGGGAATGTATTGCGCGGTACTTCGAAAGAGGCGTCAATCGGGAGGAAAGTTAACCTTGACCTTTCAAAAGAGATATTCGATACGAGGATTGCGCCGCATAAGAGCTATGAATTCGACTACGTTGTTAAGCGCCCGGTTAAGGGCGGAATGCTTGTTTTTGAGGTCATGGTTTTCCCCGATGAGTTTTACAACCGTTTTTTTAAAAATGCCGTGAAAAATCATGACCCGGCCATGAAAAAGGCGGAACTCGAAGAAGCGTTAAAGAATACGTCAGGGTCGGGGTATTTGTTGTTTAAAAAGGCGATTCCGCTTAAAGACCTGCGCGCTCCGCTCTGATGAATTATTTAAAACTCAAGTTCATTATCGCGCGGTATTTTTTTCTGGCAGGCCTGTCAGAACTGGATATTAGGGCGTAGCACCACCTGAAAGTTGTTTCTTCCGTCGATATCCGCGAGCGCGCCGGTATATTTTTGCGCGCCTTCCCATATGAAGCCAAGCGCCAATGAAAAGCCCATTCTTTTCTTGCTGTAAGGCCACTTCTTGTCAACTGTAAAGTAGTGGCGCACCGGCTTGAAGTTTTTATTGTCCATGTCATAGATGTATTCAAACCCGCTGTTTTCAAGTATGGAGCTTAAGGAGCCTGACGGCGCGGCAAAGTCAAGCAGGCTCCTTCTGAGGGCAATGTAGATAACGTCTTTTATGTCGCGGTTTGAATGCAGTTTTTCGCCAATCCTGAAGCTCCAGTGAAGCGTGTGCGTGGAGAATTTTCTGTCGCCTTTTATCTTCCATTCAAGTTCAACTGATTTGTCTTCGATAAGCCTGTTGCTCTTTATGTGGTAGTCGCTTACGCTTATAAGGTAGCCCATGTACCCGAAGTTTCCGTGCTTTTTTTTCTCGTCCGGCCGCGTAAAACTCATTACGTTGCCCGCGAACAGCGAAAGCGCGTAAGGCTCTTCAAACCCGGCTGTTATCGCTTTTACAAGGTTGAAGTTGTTTATTACTTCGCTTTCGCTGTAAAACTCCGGCGCCTTGTCCCTTATGGCTACGCCCAAGTCCGGCATGGGGAATATGGCGGCCTCAAGTATCACGGCCCGTGGTATGAAAGAGCTGAATAGGAGCTGTTTGTAAACCTCAAGCTCTGGCGCCTCTCCGGCGTCGGGTATAGGTTTGTCCGTAAGGTTTATGAGTAGCCCCACGTTTGAATAATAAGGGTCAAGCTCATATTCAAAGCTGACGTGCTTGTTTTTTGGTTTTTGCGCCGGCGCCGGGGGCGGTTGATCTTCCGCCACGGCATAAACGGGCAATAAGAAAAAAAATATGAAAAACAGCGCGAGGCCAGCCCTTAGCATGGGTGCAAAGAAGATTTCCAAGATAGTATCCTTCACAAGGTCGAGAGCTTTCCTGTCCGCTACTTATAGCAAGTTATGAAGGGAAAATAAAGAAGGAAGAATGGCGGATAAGCGATAGTAAAATAAGGGTGGGGTTTAATAATGCTGTAAATTTATAATCCAATTACTCCTGTATAAGTGGCGGAGATTTACGGCAAGCAATAGGCTATTTATATTTTTCAGCCTTGACAGGCGATAACTAAGAGAGAGTAGATTGAGTTAGCGAAGCGTAACCCAACGCAAAGTCGGGTTTTATTGCTTAATTGGTGCCGGAGGCGGGGGTCGAACCCGCATGGAATTGCTTCCACGGGATTTTGAGTCCCGCGCGTCTGCCAGTTTCACCACTCCGGCCATGTGTGATGAGCTTAAAAGAAATTTTTAGCACACACTGCTTATTGCTGTCAATAATAACGATTATAGCTGTGCTGAGGAGTGTTCGTGGATAACGCTTGTTGCGAACTTCGTAATGCGTAGTGCGAGGCTTCAGCCTCGCTGTTTTGCTTTGCATGGTTATAACGCGCGAGGCTGAAGACTCGTACTACTTTACATGCAAAAAATGAAATGTTATCCCTTTTCATATGACACATAATAATTGACATTACCTATTATCAGTGAACGGTTCTCAGTTACCGATAATCAAAACAGATAACGGATAACTTCCATCGCTTGCTTAGTATTGACATAGCAGTTGGATTTGATATATTGAGTTAAGGGCACCTCTAAAAATTGCTCTTTTTCCCGATCTCTTTGTTAGGACGAAATAAAAATGCTCACATATTCGCATATATGCTCCGCTTTTTATTTCATCCTGCTTCGACCTCGGGGAAAATTTCTAATTTTTAGAGACACCCTTAAATGAAAGTTGCCGCGTTCATTCCCGCGAGGTTCGCATCCACGCGTTTGCCGGGTAAGCCGCTTGCCGACATATGCGGCAAACCGATGATACAGCGCGTTTACGAGAGGGCAAAGGCCGCCCGCCTTGTTGAAGAAGTTATAGTGGCTACGGACGATATTAGAATATTCAATGTCGTAAAGGCTTGCGGCGGCACGGCAATTATGACTTCGCCTGACCACGCCTCCGGCACGGACAGAATTGCCGAGGCGGCAAAGGCTGTAAAGGCTTCGATTATTGTAAACATTCAGGGCGACGAGCCGCTAATCGAGCCGGATATGATAGACAGCGCGATAAGGCCGCTGATTGACGACAAGCGCATTAAGATATGCACGCTTAAAACAAAGATAACCTCCGAGCATGAATACAACGACCCAAACGCCGTAAAGGTGGTAACGGACAAAGACGGCTGGGCGCTTTATTTTTCAAGAAGCCCGCTTCCTTATTACAGAGCCGCGTTTAATGAGGGCGCAGAGCCTTACAAACACATAGGGCTGTACGTTTACACAAAGGCCTTTCTTGAAAATTTCGCAAAATTAGAGCCTACCCCGCTTGAACAGGCAGAGCGGCTTGAACAGCTGAGAGCCATTGAAAACGGCTTTAAAATAAAGGTCGTTGAAACGCCCTTTAACCCCGTCTCCGTTGATACGGACGGCGATCTTAAAAGGGTGAGAGAAATAATAAGCAGGGCGTAGGACGCGCCCGCAAAGCCTTTTCGGAGTATTTTAATGACAGAGCAGAAAAAAAATATAAAAACAAAATTCATTTTCGTTACGGGCGGCGTAGTATCGTCCCTTGGCAAGGGGCTTGCCAGCGCGTCCATCGGGGCGCTTCTTGAGGCAAGGGGCCTTACCATAACCATTCAAAAGCTCGACCCGTATATAAACGTAGACCCGGGCACCATGAGTCCGTTTCAGCACGGCGAGGTCTTTGTTACGGACGACGGAGCCGAAACAGACCTTGACCTCGGACACTATGAAAGATTTACTTCGGCAAAACTGACCAAGAGAAATAACTTCACGACAGGGCAGGTATACGACAGCATAATCACAAAGGAAAGGCGCGGCGACTATCTTGGCTGTACCGTTCAGGTGGTGCCGCACGTAACGGATGAAATAAAGGGCAAGATACTCGCCCTTGCCAGCGGCGTTGACGTGGCCATAGTGGAAATAGGCGGCACCGTGGGCGACATTGAAAGCCTGCCGTTTCTTGAGGCCATAAGGCAGTTGCGCCACGACCTCGGCAGGGAGAATTGCCTGTACGTGCACCTTACGCTTCTTCCGTACATCGCCACCGCCCACGAGGTAAAAACGAAACCCACACAGCACAGCGTGAATAAGCTTCGCGAAATAGGCATACAGGCGGACATACTCCTTTGCAGGTCCGACAGGCCGGTAATGGCGGAGCTGAAGGGCAAAATAGCGCTCTTTTGCAACGTCGACAAAGACGCCGTAATTTCAGCGGAAGACGTAAAGTGTATTTATGAAGTTCCGCTTGTATTTCACCGCGAGGGGCTTGACGACAAAGG
>SCQA01000288.1 GCA_004298725.1 bacterium | reverse complement strand
ATCATCATAGGCATCGGCGTTGCCGGACTTCAGGCTATAGCGACGGCAAAGCGCCTTGGCGCGGTGGTTACGGCGTTTGACACAAGACCGGCGGCGGGCGAGCAGGCGCAGAGCCTCGGCGCGGAATTCGTCGCAATGGACGTTCATCACGCCGAAGCCGAAGACAAAGGTGGCTACGCCAAAGAGCAGAGCGCGGAGTTCTACAA
This sequence comes from bacterium, assembly GCA_004298725.1. Classification (GTDB taxonomy): domain Bacteria; phylum Desulfobacterota; class GWC2-55-46; order GWC2-55-46; family GWC2-55-46; genus SCQA01. Next base: position 6,386 of record SCQA01000288.1, on the reverse strand, counting down.
ACAGGAACAAGACCTCATAAGAAAATACTCCAAAGACGCCGACATAATTATAACCACAGCGCTGATTCCGGGCAAGCGCGCCCCTCTTCTCATAACAGAGGAAATGGTAAAAGAAATGAAGCCCGGGTCGGTCATAGTTGACCTCGCGGTTGAAATGGGCGGCAACTGCGCCCTGTCGGAACCGGCCAAAGACGTCGTCAAGCACGGCGTAACCATACTTGGCGTAGTAAACCTTCCGAGCGGCCTTCCGGTGCATTCAAGCCTGCTCTACGCCAAAAACATACTCGCGTTCTTAAACCTCATCCTTCCGGACGGCAAGACGCTGAAGCTTGACACCGCTGATGAAATAATAAAAGGCTCCATGATAACGCACAACGGCGAAGTGACTCATCCGGCTTTAAAGAAGTAAAACGCGCAAAAATATAGAGGAGGCAGGAAGCATATGAGTAACGTCGGCTATTCAACGCTGATGCCGGAACTGTATGTGTTCATTCTGGCGGCATTCGTAGGGTATATGGTAATTACGCGGATACCGCCCCTTCTTCATACTCCGCTTATGTCGGCCACAAACGCCATTTCGGCCATTTCGGTCGTCGGGGCCATACTCGTTGCCGGAAGCTCTCATCACATCGTTACAACCATACTGGGCGTTACGGCGGTTGCGGCGGCGTTTTCAAACGTGGTCGGCGGCTTCATTCTAACAGACCGCATGCTTAAAATGTTCAAGAAGGAGAAGCGCTAATGTGGCAGACATACTTGATTGACTTTTCATATCTTATCGCTTCCATCCTTTTCATACTCGGACTTAAATTCCTTAACTCGCCGGAGAGCGCGAGAAAAGGCGTTTTACTCGCTGAAATAGGCATGGCTATAGCCATTGTCGGCACGCTGATTCAACACGAAATAATATCGTATGAATGGATTGCCGTCGGCCTCGTCATAGGCACCATAATAGGCATAGTCATAGCCGTGTGGACGCCGATGACGCATATGCCTCAAAGGACGGCGCTTTCACACGCTTTCGGCGCCATAGCCGTGTCGCTTGTCGGCATAGCTGAGTACTACAAGCACGGCGCTGACCTCGGCACCATAAAGATGGCCGCCATCGGCTTTGAGTGCCTTCTCGGCTCGCTTACCTTTACCGGCTCCATGCTGGCGTTTTTCAAGCTTCAGGAATGGATGAGGGGCGCGCCGATTACGTTCAAGGGGCAAAACGCCCTGAACATGGGCATACTCGCGAGCATGATAGGCCTTTTAATCTACCTTTTATTCGTGCCTTCCGCGGCATGGGCGTTTTATGTAATGGTCACGCTCGGCTTCGCCTTCGGCATACTGCTTGTCTTGCCTATCGGCGCGGCGGACATGCCCGTCGTCATATCTCTTCTTAATTCGTACGCGGGCCTTGCCGGCTCGGCCACGGGCTTTGTGCTGTCAAACAACGTCCTCATCATAGCCGGCGCTCTTGACGGCGCTTCCGGCGTTATACTTTCAATAATCATGTGCAAAGCCATGAACCGCTCGATGTTTAACGTCCTCTTCGGAGCGTTCGGCGGAACCCCGGCCGCGGCCCCGTCAGCGCCTAAAGCGCATCAACCGATTCCGGCTCACGCGTCCCAAACGGCTGGAGCGGTCGCCGCCCCGGCAGGCCCGTCCGTCAATAAGCTTACGGTCGAGCAGGCGGCAGGGCTTTTCAAGAACAAATCAAAGTCCGTTATAATCGTGCCGGGTTACGGCATGGCCGCGGCTCAGGCCCAGCACGCGGTTAGAGAACTCGGCGACGTGCTTAAATCAAACGGCATTTCAGTCAAATACGCCATACACCCGGTCGCGGGCAGAATGCCCGGCCACATGAACGTGCTTCTCGCCGAGGCCAACGTACCGTACCCTGACCTCTTTGACATGGAAGACATAAACGAGGATTTCGAACATACGGACGTAGCCCTTGTAATCGGCGCAAACGACGTAACCAACCCGGCCGCCAGAAACAACCCTCAGTCGCCCATCTACGGCATGCCCATCTTGGACGTTGACAAGGCAAAGCACGTAGTGGTGTGCAAACGCGGCATGGCCCCGGGCTTTGCCGGCATTGACAACGAGCTTTATCTCATGGATAAAACCTTCATGTTCTTCGGCGACGCCAAGGCTTCAATAGGCAAGCTCGTTGACGCCATAAAGAGCAACACCACCGCCGAAGTACCGGCAACGGGCGCGGCGGCCGTAGCCTCCGCTACTGCCGAGCCTGCGACGCCGGGCATTAAGCAGTTAAGCCCGGATGAAGCCGCGGACCTCTTTAAAAACAAAGCCAAAAGAGTAATTATAGTGCCGGGCTACGGCATGGCCGCGGCTCAGGCCCAGCACGCGGTGCGCGACCTCGGAGACATGCTCAAAGCAAAAGGCGTTAAAGTTAAATACGCCATACACCCTGTCGCCGGCAGAATGCCCGGCCACATGAACGTGCTTCTCGCCGAGGCCAACGTGCCGTACACCGACCTCTTTGACATGGAAGACATCAACGACGAGTTCGAAGAGGCGGACGTGGCGCTCGTGGTCGGAGCCAACGATGTAACCAACCCCGCGGCCAAGACGAACCCGCAGTCGCCTATCTACGGCATGCCGATTCTGGACGTGGAAAAAGCAAAAGTTGTTATAGTGTGCAAACGCTCCATGAAGCCTGGTTTTGCCGGCATTGACAACGACCTGTACCTGATGCCGCAGACCTACATGTACTTCGGAGACGCCAAAACTTCAATAGGCAAACTCGTTGATACGATGAAAGCATTAAGCTAAGAGCGCCATAAACACCAAAGAATACAAAAAAACCCCCGAAAGATTTTCAGAATCTTTCGGGGTTTTTTTTGCTGTTTTCCGTAGAGACAAGCTTAAAACCTGTCTATACTGCCAACCTCCACGCCCAGCGGAAATGGTGTAAAAAACAAATACATGAAGGGCTATAATAATAACGCCGCTCGCCAACACCGCAATTTATTGCAAAAAAAAACTTTTTAGATTATCTTATCTATGCAATACGCAAATACCGGAGGAAAATTGATGACAAAGAGCAAAATCATTCTCTCTTTTATTGCCGCGGCGCTGACAATTTTAATCACACTTCCTGCCTTTGCAATGGAAGGCCGTGTATTTAAAACGAAACTTCCAAACGGCCTTACCGTGCTTATTGAAGAAGAGCACTTCGCACCGGTGGTTGCCGTTGAGATGTGGGTTAGCGTCGGCGGAGCCGACGAAACCGACGCCGAAGCAGGCCTTTCACACGTCTTTGAGCATATGCTTTTTAAAGGCACGGCAAAACGCAAAGTCGGAGAGATCGCAAACGCGGTTGAATCCGTCGGCGGTGAAATAAACGCCTATACTTCATTTGATAAAACGGTTTATCACCTTGCCGTGCCTTCACGCCATTTTTCAACCGGCCTTGACATTATTAGCGACGCCATACAAAACTCTTCCTTCGACCCGCAGGAGCTTAAAAAAGAGCTTGAAGTAGTGCTTGAAGAACTCAGAATGAACGACGACTCTCCGGCAAGGGGCCTGTATAAAACGCTCTTTGCCAAATCATACTCAGCGCATCCGTACAGGCGTCCGGTAATAGGCTATGAAAAGGTCATAAGCGGGCTTAACAGGGATACCATACTGAAGTTTTTCAAAAAGTGGTACGTGCCTAACAACATGACTCTCGTCATCACCGGCGACGTATCCGCCAAAGACGCTTTAAAAGCAATAACCGAAGAATTCGCCAACTTTACTCCGGCCCCTGACCCGCATACCGCGCGGCCAACGGAACCGCCGCAAAAAAGCCTTAGAGCGGAAGCGCTGACGCAGGAGATAAAAGAAGCGCACGTCGGCCTTGCATATCACATACCGGAGCTTAGACACCCTGACACCTATGCCATTGACGTAATGGCCGGGATACTCGGCGGCGGCGCGTCTTCAAGGCTTTATAAAAAACTGAAGATGGAAACCAACGCGGTTCATTCGGTTTCGGCTTACGCCATGAGCCTGAAAGAACCGGGCCTTTTCATGGTAACGTCCACGCTTGACGCCAAAGACATTGAAAAGGCCGTTCCTGAACTGCTTTATGAAATAAAAACACTCGGCCTCAAAGGGCCTACGCCGGAAGAGATGGTTCGAATAAAAACAAACCTTGAAAGCGACTTTATATACTCGAGGGAAACCATGGAGGGCCTTGCGAGCAAGCTCGGCCACTACGAAACCATAGCCGGAAGCTATGAATACGAGACTGAATACCTTGAGGGCGTAAGGCGCGTTACGCCGGAAGACGTACGGCGCGTTGTAAACACTTACCTTATTGACGACAACTTAACCTTTGCCGCCATTTTACCCAAGGCCGACAAGGCTGTTGTCAGCAATGAGAGCGCCGCAAAGTTCGTTAATGCCGCCAACGCCAAGGTAGCCGCTGAAACGGCCAAAGTAAAAGATACCGCCGCTACAACAAAAATAAAACTTGAAAACGGCATAACGCTTATAGTCAAAGAAGCGCATGAAAACCCGATAGTCTCTTTTTACGCCGCGTTTCCCGGCGGCTTGCGCTTTGAAACACCGGTTAAAAACGGCATAGGCAACTTTACCGCCAACATGCTTACAAAAGGCACCAACCGGTTGACGCGGGAAGAACTTGCGCGAGAAATTGAAGGGCTCGCGGGAGGCATATCCGGCTTTTCAGGATGGAACTCAACCGGCGCGTCCGGCAAGTTCCTGTCCTCCAACTTCGACAAAGGCCTATCTCTCTTTGCCGACATAATCATCAACCCGTCCTTCCCGTCTGCTGAAGTTGAAAAACAGAGAAAAGACATTCTCGCTTCAATAAAAAGCCAGGAAGACAGCCTGCCGTCATACACCTTCAAGCTACTTTATAAATCCCTCTACAAACAACACCCGTACGGTATGCCTGCTGTTGGAACAAAAGAAACAATTTCGTCTTTAAAACGCGAAGATTTGATTAACCGGCACGAGGAGCTTTTTGTGCCGGAGCGCATGGTGCTTGTAATAGTCGGCGACGTCAACGCCGACTATGCGGTTAAAAAAGTTAAAGCCCTTTTCAACGGCTTTAAGTACAAAAACGGCGCTCTTAAAACTCCTTTAATCGAAAAAATAACGCGCGGCATCAAGAACACGGGCGACACAAAGGAAAAGGCGCAGGTTAACGTAGGCATGGGGTTTGGCGGCGCGGCAATAGGCACCAGCGATTCATACGCGCTTAAAGTCCTGACGGAAGTCCTCGCCGGTCAGGGCGGCAGGCTTTTCATTAACCTTCGCGACAAAGAAAGCCTTGCCTATTCGGTAAGCGCGTTTTCAAGGGAAGGGGTCGATCCGGGCGTATTCGGCCTATACATCGCCTGCGCGCCCGATAAAAAAGACGTTGCAATAGCCGCTCTTTTAAACGAGCTTAAAAAAATAACAACCGAAAAAGTAACAAGCGAGGAATTAAATCGCGCGAAAAACGCGCTTATCGGCAACTACGAAATAGGCCTGCAAGAAACTTCAAGCCGCTCATCCGACATGGCCAACAACGAACTATACGGGCTTGGCTACGGGTACAATCTCGTCTACCCTAAAAAGATAGAAGCAGTTACCGCTGAGGACGTTCTAAAGGCCGGGCAAAAGTACATAACGCTTGATTCATACGTTATTTCAATAGTCGGCCCGGCTGGTTCACGTCAAGAAAAAGCGAAATAGGCCTGACGGCAACGCCGTCAATTTTTTAACCCGTTAAAACGCAAAGCCCGCAACCGTTAAGTTGCGGGCTTTGCGTTTTAACGCAACCGGCTTCTCAAACAAAAAACTACGCGCCGGTTAACGAAGCGGCGTCGGGCTGTTTTTGCTTCTCGCGCGTTTTAGTGTCATCAGACGGAGGCGAAGGTTGCGGCTCGCGACGCGGCGCGTCAGGCGGAGGAAGCACCTTGCGTTGTTCTTCGTCTTTATGCCTTAGCAGAACAGCCCCGGGGCCGTAAGTGTAATAATGGATTGAATAACGCTTGTTTATAACCCGCGCGTCGATAACGCCTTCGGGAACGCCCCAAATTATAGACCACGGCCATGTAAGCGCGTTCGCAAGGGCGGATAGCCATTCATACGTCTCTTCCGTGCCTATTGCAAGATAAACGTTGCCGGCGCCCGGCAGAATATTCAAAAGACCGGCCGCAACCGGACTTTTACGGTCTTCATGCGGCACCTTCACGCCCTGATATTCAAGCTCGGCAAGCCGCGCTTTTTCCCACGGGCTCAAGCCGGCGCACGATGATAAAAGAAATACGGCACAAACGAGAAGAAACGCTTTTTTCATCATAACACTGCCTCTCCGTAATGCAGCCCGCTTGCCGCTTGCCTATGCCCTTTTAAGAATTGCCGAAGAA
>SCQA01000287.1 GCA_004298725.1 bacterium | reverse complement strand
CGTGGTACGCGCCTATATGCTGTGTAATGCCGCCGGCTTCGTCTCCGGCGACGTTGGTCTTTCTTATGGCGTCAAGCAGGGACGTCTTGCCGTGGTCAACGTGCCCCATTACCGTAACAACCGGCGCGCGCGGCGCCAGTTCGCCGGAAGTGGCTTCTTCTCCGGGCTGAGCAAGGGTGGTTTCTTGAATCGCCACGCTTTCAACTTCATATTCGTAATCAGCGGCTATAAGGCCCACGGCATCAGCGTCAATAAGCTGGTTTACCGTCGCCATAATGCCCAACGACATCAACTTTTTTATAATCTCGCTCGCCTTAACGCCAAGCTTCTGCGACAAATCTCCGACGCTTATCGCGTCAACGATTCGTATAACCCTTTTAATGGCCTTTGGCACCGTAATTTCAGTCTTCTTCATAGGCCTTGCGGCCTGCTGAAACTGCTGATGTTTTTTTGTATGCTGAGCCTCTTTTCCTTGAAAACGCCTGTCCTTCTTTGCCGGGCGCTTATTTGCCGTGTAAAACTTCTTAAGTTCAGGTTCCTTTTCGAATACCTTTACGTCCTTCTTCGCCTGCGCGCCCTTTTCTTCAGCCGTTCCCACAGGCGCAACAGAAACCGGCGCCGGAACAAGTTCGGTAGCAGAAATAGCGGGCGGAACCTGAATAACTTCCGTTTTTACAGCCTCCTCTTCGGCTGATTCCTCAAATACGGCCTTTTTGCCGCCCTTTGTCTTGGTTCGTTGAACGGTCTTTACAGCGCCTTTTTTTTCTCCGGCGTCTGCAACTTTACGGCCTTTAATTTCAGCGGGCGCGGTAACGACCTTTTCAAAAGGTTTTACGCCTTCAACAGTAAGAGCCGCTACAGAAGCCGACTCCGGTGGTTTTACCTCTACACTCACCTGTTCGACGGGTTCCGTCGGTTTAGCGGCCCTTCTTCGTATTACGGTGGACTTAACTCTTTTCTCTTCCACCGGAGCTTTATCTTTATCTTTTTCGCTTGTTGTCATATTCCGATTTACCGCAGTTTATGCAGTTTAAAAGTTGCTTGCGTTGCCCTCGCGCTAATCCACAGCAAGAACAAAGCCAGTATTATATTTGTGCCGCCGGGGTTGTCCGTCAGCCAGTTTATTCCGGTAACAACCACGGTTGTAAGCGACAATATCAAAAGCATCGCGCCTGCAACCCTGCTTTTAAACCAATAAAGTGAAAAACCCAAAATACCGTAAAGTATGCCGTCAACGGCAGGCTCAAAACCTACGAAAAAACTTAGAACTATTTGAAAGGCTGAAATCGCCCAAAAACATATTGAGATATTCCGTATCAGTTTAACGGCGAATTCTTTTGAGTCTATCTTGCCAAACCAAAACCCGCCTTCCCGCACCGCCGCTCCTTATTTTACCTCGCGCCGCGCTACCGGAACGTCTCGCTAAAACTCCGTATAAAAACATCATGGCGCGTTGCCGGACTTTATTAACCTTAAAAGCTCGTCAAAACCCACGAAGGCCGTCTTTGTCTTAAGCGCCCTTGAAAACGCCTCTTTTTTAGAGCATACCGCCTGAACACATTTTTCTGACGGGCAGAGGTAAGCTCCCCTTCCGGGCGCGTAAGAGTCAAGCGCAAGAACGCCTTCCCTTGATACAAACCTTACAAGCCCGTTTTTTTCGCTTACCCGTCTGCAACCTAAACAAGTTCTAAGCGGCATACGCATCCGATAGCATAATGTGATCAGTCAACAGCGCCAAGCGGATTAAAGCTCCGTCAACTAATCGCAGTTCATCAAGCCTTGATTATTCTCCACCTTCCGCTGGAGGCGTGTCATCGCCTCCGCCCTCTACCTCTTCAATGCCCTCGGCTTTTGAAGCGGCGTCTGCCTCTGCTTTTTCAAGCGCCTCTCTCGCGTTGGCGGCGGCCATCTCTTTTTTAAGCGACTCTTCCGGCGTAAGGGTTTCCTTGCCGCCCTTTGAGTCGCTCTCCGTGCGTATGTCTATCTTCCAACCGGTAAGCTTGGCGGCAAGCCTGACGTTTTGCCCCTTCTTGCCTATGGCAAGCGAAAGCTGGTCGTCCGGCACGATTACTTCCATTGAATGGTCTTTATCGTTAATGCTTGCCCTTGAACAAACCGCCGGGGAAAGCGTATTCTTTACGAATATATACGGGTCGTCAGACCAATGGATTATGTCTATCTTCTCTCCCTTCAATTCCTGAACCACCGCTTGCACCCTTGAGCCTTTTACACCCACGCAAGCGCCAACCGGATCAACGTCTGTGTTATGCGATACCACCGCAAGCTTGGTCCTGTCGCCGGGCTCGCGCGCCGCGCCTTTTATTTCTACTATTGATTCGTATACTTCAGGAACTTCCATCTGAAAGAGCTTCATGACAAAATCAGGGTGCGTCCTTGACATGATTACCTGCGGGCCTTTAGCGTCGCCTTTAACCTCAAGGACAAGACCGCGTATCCTCTCGCCCTGCTTGTAGCCCTCGCGCCTTACCTGCTCTTTTCTCGGAAGAACGGCCTCGGCCCTGCCGAGGTCAACCACAATGTCGCCTCTTTCAAAGCGATGCACGATACCGGTTATTATTTCGCCCTTCTTTGCGCTGTATTCCTTGAATACTATATTCCTCTCGGCCTCTCTGACTTTTTGTATGATTATCTGCTTAGCTATTTGCGCGTCTATTCTGCCAAGCTCGGACGCGTTAAGTTTGACGCCGATACTGTCGCCCAAAATAACTTCACTGTCAAGCTGAGTTGCGTCGTCAAGCGTTATTTCATGGTCCTGGTCCGCAAGTTCTTCCACCACGGTTTTAAAAAGAAAAATTTCTATTTCACCCAACTCTTCGTTGTAATGCGCCTCTATGGCCTTATTAGCCCCAAAACGTTTTTCCGCGGCCTTGAGCATGGCCATTTCAACGACTTCGATAAGAACATGCTTATCTATGCCCTTGTCCTTTCCTACCTGCTCTATTATGTGTGCAAGATTAAGAGACATCTAATTCAATCCTCCGTCTGAAAAATGTAACAAGCTAAAACTCAACAACGAGCCTTGCCTTGTCAATATTTGAAAGCAATATGTCGAACTCCCTGCCGTCGGCGTCTTTCACTTTAACCGCTCCGCCTTCCACTCCCATCAGCAGGGCCTTAAAATTCCTTCTTCCGTCTATAGGCGCTTTTGTCTTTATATTCGCCTTTTTTCCGGCAAACCTTACATAGTCCTTTTCTTTGAAAAGCGGACGGTCAAGGCCGGGGGAAGATACTTCAAGCGTGTAACGCTCGCTAAACGCGCCTTCAACGTCAAGAAGCGCGCCGAACTCCCTGTTTATTAACGTGAGGTCGTCAAGCGTTATGCCGCCGGGTTTGTCCGCGAGAAGTCTAAGCACCTTTCTGCCGTACTCCGAGACATACGACACGTCAACAAGTTCCATGCCAAGCCCTTCAAGAAACCGCTCCGCAATAGGCCTTACCTTCTCTTCTGTTGCCGTACCCTTCAACACTCCACCGTTTTTCAGGTCTTATAAACAAAAAAGTGGGCAAATGCCCACTTTCTCCATAACTTCCACATGAAGATTGTTTAAAATCTATCATATGAGAATGAAGATTGCAATAGCAAACTTAAAACGACGGCTTAACCGCGAATTTTCTTATAACGCTTTTTAAATTCTGATATACTGCTTACGGCGCAGAGCCGCAAAAAAACTTCGGAGCGCGACGAGAATGAAAAAAATCAAGATTAACCGCATAGACCCTGCCATCAAAAGAAGAAAGGGGCTTTTTGGCGGCGGCTGTATTTCAAGCCAATGTAACGACGACTGCTGCGTATGGGGGTGCGACGTTGACCTCGGCACGCTGAAACTGATACTGAAACACACAGACGTAATAGAACCGCTTATCAACTCGACTATTGAAGAGTGCTTTTCAACGCCGTTAAAGATTGACGACGACTACATCGGCGGCGCGTACCGCGAAACACGCGTAAGAAAAAGCGACGGACTCTGCGCCTTTCACCTAAGAGGCAAAAGAGGGTGCTCCCTTTTTAACGCGTGGGCGAAACATAACCTTCCTAAAATGATAGTGCCGACCATATGCCGCGTATATCCGGTAACATGGCACAGGGGAAGGCTTTTCGCGGACTCTCCGATTAAGAAACTTTGCAAATGCCGTGAAAAAACGCTACCAAACGAAAAAACTCCGTCCATGTACGAAACTCAGGAAAAAGAAATACTTGAACTCTTTGACATAAAGCTTTTCAAAAAACAAGAATAACGGCACGCGTTCAAACCTTAATTATGCTGAATCAAAAACAGCCCCTCAAGTAAATGAGGGGCTGTTTTAATTAGAAACGCCTTAACTTGCAAAATCATCAACGATTCGGTTCATCCCAGCGCTTAAAAAACACACACTGATTAATTCGACGGGTAAATCCATTTGCTGTTCGCCCTTACTTCTTTACCGGCGCTTTTGGCGGCGCAATTATCTTCACCTTCATAGAGACTCTCTCAAGAGGCATTTCCTTCGCGTTGCGCGGCAGTTCGGATATTAAATCAACAACATCCATGCCGCGCACCACTTCACCGAATACCGTGTACTGCCCGTCAAGCTGAGGCTTATTATCAACCATTATAAAAAACTGCGAACCCGCGCTGTCAACGCCTTTGCCACGGGCCATTGAAACAATGCCCCTTTTATGTGAGATAGCGTTGAATTCAGACTGTATCTCGTAACCTGGGCCGCCTTGTCCATACGTTCTCGTGTCGGCTCCAGTTGTATTCGGGTCGCCGCCCTGAATCATAAAACCGGGAATTATCCTATGGAATAAAGTGCCGTTGTACACGCCCTTATTGGCAAGTTCAATGAAGTTCTCAACATGGCCTGGCGCTTCGTCAGGAAAAAACTTTATTTCTATTTCGCCGAACTTTGTTTCTATTATCG
>SCQA01000286.1 GCA_004298725.1 bacterium | reverse complement strand
TGATACGCATCCGCAAGGGTCAGCGTTTTTTCCACGGCGCTTGCGACGCCGGATAGAAAAAAAACGCTCACTGCCGCAACCGCGAAACAACAAAGATATTTTCCGGTATTTTTTAGCATGTTACCTCTTTTTTATCCCTTCAAAAAATATATCGACAAAACTGTCGGCAACGTAACCGCTTGGCCACTCATAGTATTTTTTAAAGCCGTAAAGCTCCTGAGAAATCGAATGATACAGCACCATGCCAATGAAAGCCCTCGCGGCCATTTCAGGGTCAACCTTTCTTAAAACGCCTTCTTTCATAAGCTCTTTTATGCGATTTGTCAGAAACTCGAAGACCTCCAGCCCCTTTGTTTTTATAAACAGCTCTGAAAGGTTATGTTTTTCAAGCGCGCTGAAAGTAAGCAGGCGCATGAACGAATAGTCTTTTTGATGAAACTCGAAAAGGTATAATGCGAGCGCCCTGAATATTTCACGTCCTTTTTTATCTTTAACAGCGCTAAAAAGAAGCGGCTGGCCTTTGCTGTCGGAGCATTTAGAGTCAATAATGGCCTTATAAAGGTCTTCTTTTCTGGCAAAGTGCTTAAAAATGACGGCTTCGCTTATGCGCGCCTTGGAGGCTATTTCGCGCGTAGTGGTGCCTTTAAAGCCTTTTTTCGCGAAAAGCTCCGTTGCCACGCTTACAATCTGCGCGCGCCTGCACTCGCCTGTCATTCTTTTTTTAACGCCTGATGTCTTTGCCGTTTTTGCCATAGCTTTGTAGGATGGGCAATGCCCGCCAAAATATTCTTGGAAAGGAAACATCTTAAAGCGCACAAAACTTGTTAGTAAGTACTCACTTATAATATTACCGTATGGAACTATTGTCAAGTAATTGATGAAATAAAATTTATTGGAAATAACCGCGTTAAGATGATTAAAAAGACAAGAGGTGACAGCGTAAGATTTTTCAATCAAGGCGCAATTTTTTGCTTTTGTCAGTCGGCAAGGGCCGGTCTGGCAGGCCTGACTTTCTGATAAACCCCGACGAATAGCGCACAACGCCTTTATCATCCACCACCACGGCGGCTACGCCTTTTAACTTTTCAACGAGTTTCAGCCCCGCGTCCGGCCCGAGCACAAAAACGGCCGTTGAAAGCGCGTCCGAGGTCATGGTGTCCGGAGCGATGATTGTAACGCTTTGCGCGCCGCGGGCGGGTTGTCCGGTCTTTGGGTTTATAATATGATGATACATCACGTTATCCTTTATGAAGAACCTTTCATAATCGCCTGAAGTTGATACGGAAATATTCGTAAGCGGCATTTCCGCTATGAACTTCTCTTTATTTCGCGGGCTTTTTATGCCGATATTCCACGGCTGGCCGCTCTCGTCAACTCCTTGTATTCGCATATCCCCGCCTGCGCGGATTATGGCGTTTTTTATGCCAAGCTTTGTTACAGCCTTCATTGCCATGTCAACGGCATAACCCTTGGCAATGCCGCCAAGGCCTATTGCCATGCCCGTCTTTTTAAGAAACACTGTTCTTTTGACCGTGTCTATTTCAATGTTTTTATAATTGACAAGCATCAGTTTCTGATTAATTTCAGCGTCAGTCGGCACGCGTTCTTTTCTGAAATCCCACAGCCCGCGCATAGCCGCCCACGAAATATCAAACGCGCCGCCGCTTACTTCCGACACTGTAATTGACGCGGCAATAACCTTGAACAATTCATCCGGCACTGGCACGGGCCTTATACCGGCGTTTACGTTGATGGCCGACACAGGACTACCTTCAATCCACTCGCTCATTTCATTTTCAATTCGCGCCATCTCAGCTTGCACTGCGTAAAACGCTGCGGACGCCTCGGCGTCCGTTTGGGCGCGCACGGTAACTTCAAGGTCGGTTCCCATTACGTTGACGGATTTTTTGAAAACAGCCGCGTTTGCAGGGGTAATCGCGGCAAACCAGATGAATACAAAAAATAAAACAGCCGTAACGCTACGGCTAATAGATGATTTTTTAATATTTGCCTTGATTTTCATGGTCATAGAATAACAGAGCCAACCGTGCATTTCAATATGATGCATAGACGTCAATAGAGTTATTACGCGAAGAGCACTGATAGTAGAGTTCAAAAGACCCCTTGCCTTAGCGCTTTACCCAAGAGAATTGGAGAGGTTGTAAAAATACGCTTATAACTATCGAGAATTAAAACTAAAAAAACGCCTTCAAGTTTTAGCTTGAAGGCGTCCGGCAAACCGATACTATTGATGTGTCGTCCGTGTTGCTTTTTATGCGGCCGCCGCCCTACAGCAAGAGCCTCAGCCCGACCATAAACACATGGGCGTTTACGCTGATTGACTCGGTGTAGTACTCATACTTGCCTTCTAAAGAGCCGCCCTGTATCCATGAGAAATCAGGCGACTTTTTAAAGAGGTATGCTAACTTCAAGCCTCCAAGGTTCGTGCTAAAACCCTTCAACTGTGGAGAGGCCGACTTGAATACATCCGCTCCGGTTACGCTTACCTTGTCGAAAAACGCCTTTGTTTGCTGGTAATACCTGTAATTAAGCCTCATAAGCCACTCTGAAGAAAGGTACTTGTTCCACTCGGCCTCGGCTGTATTAGATTTTATGCCCCAACTATCGTCATAATAGCGATACTGTAGCTTTACCGACGACCTGCTTAAAAAATCTAACGGCTGGCCGCCAAGATAGTGGCTTATGCTTGCGATGTAACCGTTTCTGGAGCGCTTGCCCGGAAATTCTTCATACACGCACTTGCCGCCTTTTATGCCACAGTTTGCGGCTGTTTCTCCGTTTATAGGCACAAGCCTGACGCCCTCGGCCATAAAACCGTATGAGTTGCTTCTTGAATAACCTATTTGCGCCATAGTTATCGGCGAAATTAGCTGGGTAATACCCGCAAAATAATTATCGCTTGACCTGTACTGCACGCCTTCCATGTGAGTGCCGGATATGGAATCGAAGTTTTTTGAAAACCCGAAAGTAAGCGTGGTGTTTTTGTCGAACAAATCTTTTTTAAGCGATATGCTCGGCGTTTTTGAGTCGTAATCTCTCTCTGTTGAATAATCAAACGACGCCTCAACGCCTGCTACGTTCTTAAATTCGTGCGTAAAGCTTCCAAGAAGCTCATGGCGCGTATCGCTTGCCTTGCCGCTGTTTGACGACGTGGCGCTTGAAGCGCCAGTAGCCGCGGCTACGCCTCTGACATTGCCCGCGCCGCGCTCGCCTTTTTCACCACCCTCGCCACCTCCGCCAAAACTTGGGTTAATCATGTCAATGGTGTAACGGAAATACGTGGACGTATCTAAATTAAGGTCTTTATTCAAAGCGAACAGCTCGGTCCACACGGTTACGTTATTATTAAAACTATGCACGTAGCTCTGTGCGGCCGCGTAATTCTCAGCGCGTGAGTTTTCAGGCGTTGAAACAGCAAGAAGGCCACCGGCGGCTATCAGTATGGCGGCTTTTCTGAATACATCCTTAATTGCACCCACAGCCACCTCCGCTCACGCCGAAGCTTCCGTTACTGCCCTCGCGCGTTCCAAGAAAATGCTCTCTCACGGCCTTTTCTTCTTTGTTGTAATCTGGTTGCATTATGGGGTCGGCAAGGGTTTCCCTCTCCCACGGCTTAACTCTTGCGCAACCAAACGATGCGCCAAGGGCAAGCACGATAAGTGACGCATAAAAAAAATTTTTCATCTTTTCCTCTGCAATTGTTATTTTTTAAGCAGTGTATTTATCTCATCCGCCCATTTGGCCGGATCATGCTCGTTAAAACCGTAATGAATGTACCTGACGACGCCTTCTTTATCGAGTATGAACGAAGTAGGCATGGCGGCGGCTCCGTAAACCGGTATAACCTTTGAGTCCGTGTCGAGTAATGGAAGAAGCTTTCTGCTTACCTTCGGCAATTTGGCTAAAAAATCAATGGCGTGCGCTTTTTTCTTGTCAATATTTATGGCAAGACATACGGCGTTTGTATCCTTATACTTCTCCATAAGCTTGTTTATTTCAGGAAGCTCCTGCTTGCACGGGCCGCACCACGACGCCCAGAAGTTGATAAACACGACATTACCT
Organism: bacterium; assembly: GCA_004298725.1. Classification (GTDB taxonomy): domain Bacteria; phylum Desulfobacterota; class GWC2-55-46; order GWC2-55-46; family GWC2-55-46; genus SCQA01. The sequence continues at coordinate 1,378 of SCQA01000286.1, read as the reverse complement.
TTAAAATCAGCAAGGGAGACAGGCCTGTCGTCAATACCGGGCAAAGCGAACGCCGGAGCCTTTTCATTCAGCCTTGCGGCCCATGACTCGGAAAAACCAACTGCCAGAGCCAGTATTACGGCTGTTGCCATTAAAACTTTTTTCATTAAAGCACCTCTGTAGCACAAGGGAATATTTATTATATATAGCAAGCGTTATACGTCATTATATTTATTATAGATTAAAAGAAGATTAGAAGCGCTTTGACATAAATCATGGAAGAAAATATTTTTTTCGTGTAAACTTATACAATCATCTTCCACGTTATTTAAAAGTATCCTGTGAACCGGCAACCGTCAAGCGCAAATAAATTCAAGGAACAAACATGGCAGAAAATGACAGCTCTGTAACGCTGAACAACGTTAAATACGAATGGCTTGGGCAATCCGGCGTGCGAATTACCAGTACGAGCGGCTTTATTATTTATATAGACCCTATTCTTCTTGATATCAACCCGCCGAAGGCCGACCTTGTGCTTATAACGCACCATCATGTTGACCACTGCCTGCCTGAATACATAGCCGCCGTGCGCGCTGAAAAAACCAGAATAGCGGCTTTTAAAAAGAGCTACCTTCAATATTGCGTGCATGATATAAAAGGCGTGCGTACTATTGACATAGACCAGCGCGTTGAGCTTGGCGGTGTAAATGTTACAGGAATGGAAGCGTACGCGTCAAGAGGTTTTCATACAAAAGGCGAAGGTTGCGGCTTTCTACTCGAAATGGACAGTCAGCGCATTTACTTTTCCGGAGACACGTCAAAAATAAAAGAAATGGAGGAACTTAAAAATATAGACGCCGCCATAATGCCTATATGCGACAACACCTATTCGATAGCCACTGCGGATATTGTCGAGGCGATTAAAATGATAAAGCCAAAACTCTTCATACCCGTCCACTTCACGCCAATTGACGAGCCTGATCCTGTGATAAAAGAGCCTTTCATAGCCACCAAAGACCCGCGCTTTTTTACAAGAAAAGCAAAAGCCGAAGACCTGATTCCTTTTTTTGAAGGAACTGGAATAGAAGTGGCTTTGCTAAAAAAAATTGGAAAGGGGTTTTAGGCTTCCAAGAAGTACTTGATAAACAAAAACAAAACACCCGTGCTTGCGAAAATTAACACTTAAAAATTCCTTCTTAATGAAAACCGGCTGTAAGAGTTTTGCCCTTACAGCCGGTTTTCATATAGACTGATTCAGCAAAAACTGATTAAGACGCGCCCCCCTACTTCGGCACCTTTACGTTGTCCTCTTCAAAGTCGCCTTCCGTGCCTTTGGTGTGGCAGGCGCCGCAGTTGGAAAAGCTCTTAATGGCTGAGCGGGCAAAAACGTCTTTTTTCA
>SCQA01000285.1 GCA_004298725.1 bacterium | reverse complement strand
TTATTGCCGTGTCAAAATTTCTTACAAAGAGCGCGTCGCAGGGCGTCAGGCGCGCGACCCTTCTGGCAACGGAGCCTATACTGCTAACCTCGGTTTTGCCGAGGCCGTGTATGCCGAGCACGATAAGGTCGTAGCCGTCAGCGGCCTCTTTTATAATCTCGTCGTAGTTTTTGCCTTCCCTGTGGACGTGTTTTGGGGTAATGCCAAGCGGGCGCGCTTTTTCATCAAGCACGGTCATGTACGAGTTTGATATTAGCCTCAGCCCGTTGCCTATAAGGCTATCGTGGATGCCTCTCTGCTTTCTAAGTTCGTCTACGTTTTGATATTTTTCAGGCAGGCCGGGTTCCATTTCTTTAAAGCGCGCGTCGTGAAGACGCGCCGCGTAAACGTGGCAACCGGTAACGCTTGCGCTGGACTTTGCCGCTATGGTAAGGGCGATGTCAATACCGGCGTTTGAAAACGCCGAGTTGTCGAGGCAGATAAGTATTTTTTTATACATAGAAGCTGGCGCTCGTCATAAACGGTTTGAGTGTTATTATTTTATATCATTGCGGTTATAACGGCAATGCGTATGTTGTTTTTTTTCTGCGTTCGGGTTTTAACGGAAGAATTAAGACTGAGAAATTAAAAGAGCGGTTCCTGCGCCGGGCCGGCGGGCGTTGGTTTTTCAACTTGGCCGAAGATTTTAATCTTCCCGAACTCTCCGTCAAAACCCGGCGTTATCTGTAATTCACCGGCGCGGACTTTCAACACGGCAGTGGCTATCTTTTCCCCTGCGGTTTTTACAAGGTCGGCTTTATCCATATCAAGCAGTATTGCAAATTCGTTTCCGGCTGTAGTGGTAAGCCGCGCGTATTCTTTTTTTACTTTGAGGGTGCTTACGCCGCAATTAAATGTTTCAGCAATTATTTCCGAGAGCGGAACAAGGTGCCTTGCGCCGGGGGCGTTTCTAAGGGCGAACCCCTCGGGCCTGTCCGCAAGGGCTGAAACCCTGCTAAGCACGCCGACGGTTATCGCTTTGCCGCATACCGGGCATTTGCCGCTCGCTTTAGCCGTTTCTTCAGGAGTAAAAAGGACACCGCATTCCCTGTGGCCGTCCGAATGGTATTTACCCTCTTCAGGATAAAACTCGATTGTATAGAGAAATTTTTTAAAATCTTTTCTTTTGATTATGCCGGTAATTTCATTATAGCTTGGCTCGCAGTCAAACACGTTGGCCTCGCGGCCTAATTTTTGCGGCGAGTGCGCGTCAGAGTTTGAGATGAGCGTTACATTATCAAGGGCGCTTACGCGCCAGTTCATTTGCGGATTTGATGAAAGGCCGGTCTCTATGGCGTAAATGCTGGGTGAGAGGTCTTCAAAACATTCTTCTATGGAGTCAAAGCCGGACTTGCTTCCGAATATGGAAAACCACGGCGTCCACGCGTGCGCCGGTATAAGCATCGAGGCAGGGTCCGCGTCGAGGACTATTGACAAAAGGTCTTTTGCTGAAAAGCCGAAGATGGGCCTGCCGTCGGACGAGATGTTCCCGCGGCGCGAAAGCTCCGCGTTTATTTTTTTGACGGCGTTAAGCGATGGGGCGAATATCAGGTTGTGGATTTTTCTTGTTTTGCCGCTTTGT
>SCQA01000031.1 GCA_004298725.1 bacterium | reverse complement strand
ATATCGTCTTACGGAGATTTCGCCGTGAACACTTCTGATCTAACCGCCACAAGGGAAGCGGAGCTTGCGGCCTTCAGAAAGATAGCACGCGACTGCGCGCGCCTTGTAAAGGAAAAAATGCTGGAGAATTTTTAGCGCAGGCTTTTGCGCGGCTTTTATAATGCGTAGCCGTTGTGACGGCTTTACATTTAATGAAGTTTTTTCGGTAAAGAGAGGTAGTTTAGAGAAGCGCTGTTTGACATGGTAAGCAAGATGAAGTTTTTCAGTTTTTTACGGCCTTAGTTGTTGTTTTTTTCTCCCATTTCCAAGTGGATGGCGGTGAGGGTTTTTTGTATTCTCTGTTTTGCTGAATTTGCCAACCACTTCTCTGTTCCCTCCTTGGCAAGGAGGGGAAGATTATAAGTAGTTTTTGATTTGATAAATGAGTGGGAGCGCAAAGGAACAGTTTTTCATGAGTTGGGCTGTAAGGAACTGCAAATCAAATGACTGAAAAACCGCTGAGTAGCCGAGCTAAGCCGACCCCTTCAATACCGTTAGTTTGTTATTTTTACGGCGCTGAAGATTTGCTTTTGGAAGAAGCGGTTGACGCGATAAAAGCAAAGGCGCTCTCCGGCGGACTTGATGCGTTTAATTTAGATGTATTTGACCAAGCAAGTTTTAACCCCTCAAAAATAATTATGGCCGCCGAGACGCTTCCGGCGTTTTCCGATAAAAGGGTCGTAATAGTCAAGGATGCGGAGGCGTTAAAGGCAAAGGATATTGCGGTGCTCGGCGACTACGTTAAAAACCCGTCCCCGGGTACGTGCCTTATATTTATTTCAAAGAAGGATGAGCATAGCAAGAAAAAGGGCGGCGAGCCGGATTTTTTGCAGGATTTTTTAAAGATAATTGCCGCGAAAGGGCTTGTTAAGGAATTTAAAAAACTTAACCCCGACGCTATGCACGAGTGGATTAAAAAGACCGTGGTTTCAATGGGCAAGACGGTAACGCCTACAGCCGTTCAAAGACTGATAGCGCTTTCAAGCGGCAGGCTTAGGGAGTTAAAGTCGGAGCTTGAAAAGATTGTCCTCTTTACCGGTGAAAAAAAAGAGATAGATTTATGCGACGTTGAAGACGCTGGCCTCGATTGCAAGGAAGAGACTGCCTTTGCTCTCTGCGATGCCATTGGCGCTAAAGACACTACCGCGGCAATTAAGGTTTTAAGCAAGCTCTCAGATGAAGAACCCATTATGATTCTTGGGACGCTTTCGTGGCACATAAGGACGCTTTTTAAGGTGAAATTACTTAGGGAAAAGCGCGTTAGCATGAATGAGATTAGCAACGCTACCCGCCTTTACGGAGACCGTCTTGATAAGTACCTTGGTATGACGCGTTTATTCGGCGTTCAAGAGCTTGACCGTGCCATTGAAAAGCTTCAGGACGCGGACACCGGCATGAAGACCGGCAGGCTTCCGCAGAGGTTGCTTCTTTCACAATTGATTATCGAGCTTTGCGGCGGCTTGCGGCTTACGAAGTCAGGGGCAGTTGGAAGTAAGGGGTGAAAGGGATTATGATAGGTTTTATAAAGTAAGTTTTTTTAAATATAAGGAACCTCATTTATTTAGGCTGATATGCGTTGACGTAAGGCGTAGGGCAGAGCGGTTGCTCCGCGAGCCTTGTTACTGCCGCGTTCTTTTAGCGGGAATCCAGTAACTTAGGTAGTTATTTATGGATTTGTCCTCGAATGCTTCTATCGAGGATGAAAACCTCGGCAATGCCAATCCCGTGCTCCATCGCGCTAAATCAGAATAAATCAGCCCTTCCTTAAGAAAGTTGATAAAAATGAAGATAATTTGAAGTTATATGCGCTTTCACCTGAATCACCAAAAGAATTTAAAAAAAAGACGAAAGCAGAAGGAAGTAAAATATTTGAGGCATTGGCAGGATATTGTCAATGCAGTTTGAGCGATTTTAGGGGGTTATTATTTATATTCTGAAGGCAATTATTTTAAAAGGATTAAAGAAATTTTTTGCCGATAGAATTCTGCATAAAAAGAGGCGCACTGTAAAAACAGTGCGCCTCGTGTAGATTGAAGGCGGTTGAGAAATTACTTTGCGGTTTTCGCGTTGACGGATAGGGTAAGACGGGATATCTTTCTCGAGGCGTTGTTTCTGTGAAGCACGCCCTTTGATACAGCGTTATCAAGAAA
>SCQA01000284.1 GCA_004298725.1 bacterium | reverse complement strand
ATTCAGGGTCCAAATCCGCCCCATTATCCCATTCGATGGTATCAAAGCTTACATGAACGGTGTTGAACATATCTTTATCCTTTAATTCTATAAAAATACCTTTATTAAGATATGGTCTTGCATCAAAAAGCCTTTCCATGCCGTTTTCAAATATGATGAATAACTTGAAGTCGGCTAACGGCTTTACGCTTTTTACGCCAAGATACATTTTATAACCTCCTATTGTTCACTTTAACGGTTCAACTTTAAAAGGCCGTTCACCTCTTGACGCCAATTCCCAGTCTGCTACTAATTCATCCTTACGAAGCTCCGCCCATGCTAAAACAAGTTTAACCTGTTTTGCAGGCAAATTACCTTCGATAATTTCGCATGCTGATATATCTACAATGGCCTTAAAATCCTGATAATACGCATGGAAATGGGGCGGATTATGCTCAGCCTTCCCGCAATACATCCTGATAATTATTCCATAAAACATGCTTATAGTCGGCATATCATGGTTTCCCTATTATTACAGACGTCAAACCCCGGAACAGCCGACAGACTGCTTTCCACGGCCTTCATGGCGTCAACAGCCGAACTTGTTATGCCGCCCGCATAGCCTGAACCTTCACCTATCGGGTAGAGGTTTTTTGTATTCACTGATTCAAATGCCTCGGTGCGTTTAATTCTTACCGGAGACGACGTTCTTGTCTCCGCACCAAGCAAAATCGCATCGGCTGAAACAAATAACGGGTAATCGTCTTTCCATTTATTAAACGCGGCTAAGAGCGCGTTGCTTACGAATTCAGGAAAGATTTCGTTCATATTAACGGCTACGGCGCCCATCTTATACGAATTCGCATTTAATTCAACAGACGCCCTGCCGCATAAAAAATCCGTCAAATTCTGAGCCGGCGCTTTCCACCCTCCTCCGCCGGCGTTAAAAGCCTTTCGCTCTATATCCTTTTGAAACTCTATGCCGGCCATTGCGTCAGTTGATTTATAATCTTCCGGATGACAGGTTACAACAAGCGCCGAATTTGAAAATTCCGACGACCTCGTCGAATAGCTCATGCCGTTTACAACCATCATGCCGTTTTCAGATGAAGCGTTTATCACCTCGCCTCCCGGGCACATGCAGAAGGTGTAAACCCCGCGTCCTATCTTCCGGTCGGTGTAGTTAAGAGAATAATTGGCCGCCCCGAGCTTTGAGAAGTTTTTATATTTATCGCCGTATCTTATAAGATTGATGGTTTTGGCCGGATGCTCCACCCTTACGCCGACGGAAATCGGCTTTTGCTCAAGGACAACGCCTTTTTCGTAAAGCAGTTTAAACGTGTCGCGCGCGGAATGTCCCACCGCGAGATAGACAATTGAAGAACAATATTGCTTCCCGTTGTTTATAACTACGCCTGAAACTTTGCCGCCGGATATATGCATATCCGTCATCTTCGAACCGTAATATATCTCGCCGCCTCGCTCTAAGATGTAATTTCTTATATTACGAACAATCCGGCAGAGCACGTCCGTGCCCAAATGAGGCTTTCTTACGAAGCCAATCTCTTCAGGCGCGCCAAATTTAATTAAAGTATGAAGCACCTTGTCGGCGTATTTAGAATTTTTCGGCCTTGAAAACAACTTGCCGTCCGAATATGAACCCGCGCCGCCTTCGCCAAATTGGATGTTGGATTCAGTATCTAAAACTTTTTCCCGAATAAACCTTTGAACGTCAATTGAGCGTTCTTCTATTTTTTTGCCTCTTTCGAATATCAGAGGCTTGATTCCGTACTCAATAAGCTCCAGAGCCGCGAAGATCCCAGCCGGCCCGAAGCCTATTATTATGGGCCTTTCTTTAATATTTTTGGATTTTATGTCCGCATCTTTTGCATCAGCATATACAAAGAAGTTTTCTCTGTTATCAAAATCGTCAGGAACGCTTACAACCACTGAAATTTCGTAGTAGAACTGCGCCTTACCGCTTGTATCAAGCCCTTTGCTCAGTATTTTTGCTAATTTTATACTTTTTCCGCTTATATTCAGCCTTTGTTCAACAGCTTTTACATATTCTTCCATACCGTCTTTTTCAACGGGTATTCGCAAATTACTTATGACTAAATCCAAAAAAAACCCCTATGCCAGTTAGTTAGATGCCTACTGCTTATCGCTTAAACTCTGATGCTGGAATGTCACCTTCCGCATTCCAGCGCTGGAGCGTTGAAAGTAAATCAGACCTCGCACTTAGCGGCTTTGAACTCGCACGCTTCTTCTTGATAAAGCTTAAGCTCCTTGATTGCGGCGTTTGGTCCGCAGAGAGCGCAATCAGGGTCTTTCATCACCTTAACCTTGCGAAACGACATTTTAAGCGCGTCGAATATCAGCAAGTTGCCGGCAAGGGTCTCTCCAATGCCAAGCACTTCCTTTATCGCTTCCACTGCCTGCAAAACGCCTATGACTCCGGCAAGCGCGCCGAGTACGCCCGCCTCCTGACAGCTTGGCACAAGACCTTTTGGCGGCGGCTCAGGGTAGAGGCACCGGTAGCATGGGTAGCCTTTGTGCGGCTTAAATACAGACACCTGACCATCAAACCTGAACATACTGCCGGATACAAGCGGCTTTTGCTCAAAAAACGCCGCGTCGTTCATTAAAAAACGGGTTGGGAAGTTGTCGCTTCCGTCAAGCACCACGTCGTAGCCGCTGATTACGTCGCGAATGTTATCAACAGTAAGCCTTCCGTGAAACGGCTCTACTTTTATGTCGCTATTCAAGGCAGTTATAGCTTCTTTCGCGGAAAACACCTTCGCCATGCCGACTCTTTTTTCGTTGTGAATTATCTGCCGTTGAAGGTTGGATAAATCAACGCAGTCGCCATCGGCCATGCCGATAGTTCCAACGCCTGCCGCCGCCAAATAAAAAAGCGCCGGAGAGCCAAGGCCGCCTGCGCCAAGCACAAATACTCTGCTTTTAAGCAATTTTGCCTGCCCCTTACCGCCAATCTCCGGAAGAATTATATGCCTTGAGTACCGCTCAATCTGCTCTTCTGTAAAATCCATCTCGCCCTTATCCCCCAAATCACATTAATTTAACTAACAAGCGCTCTCACAAGACAGACCGCATGAAATTAACCCTAAACTATTAAAAAATACCTGTTTTAATCGCTTCTTCTTTAAAAGGCTCGTTATCTTCGGTAAATATCCAGCTTTTTACCGATACTTCCTTACCGCCCTTTACCGCTACTATGAAGTACGAGTACCCGGGCTGGCCCATCTCTCTGTCGAACTCGGACGGCCTGTCCGGATGGTCCGGGTGCGAATGATAAAAACCGATAACCTCAAGCCCTGTAGCGCGAGCGCATTTGTCAATAATGTTAATTTCTAACGGTTCTATTACGTATCTGTCATGCGCGCGCTCTTTATTGGTGTTTGCAACCCTGTGCGCCTCAAATACCTTTCTTACACCACCCATATTATTTCCAACAAGCACCCCGCAACATTCATGCGGATACTCATCCTTTGCGTGCTCGATTATCTGGTCGTAAATAGGCGTTGGTATTGATATGGTACTCTTCTTTCCGAAAAAGAACATGACGTGGCTCCATTAGATATAGTATAATGTTTTAAAATAAACTTATTGGAATCATTACTCTTCCCAGAGACGCGTTGAAAGGTACTTGTCCCCGCCATCGGGAAATATCGCAACCACGACGCCGCTTTTCAGTTTCTTTGCCACTTCAAGCGCTCCCCACATTGCCGCGCCGGATGACTGCCCCACCAGAAGCCCCTCTTCGCGCGCAAGCCTCTTTGCCATTTCATAAGACGGCTCCGTCGGAGCGCCAATCTTTAAGTCAAGCTCGTCATCGTGATAAATACCCGGCACTATCGACGAAGCCATATGCTTTAAGCCTTCAAGGCCGTGCAAAGCGCAATCCGGCTCTATGGCTACAACCTGTATATCTTTATTAAATTCCTTAAGCCGCCTTCCGGTGCCCATTACAGTGCCGCCGGTGCCTATTGTAGCCACGAAATGCGTAACCCTGCCGCCAGTTTGAGCTATTATTTCATTAGCCGTGCCATCATGATGCGCCTGAGGATTAGACGGGTTGTTATACTGGTCAAGCTTGCAGTATTTATCAGGGTTTTCCACATACATTTTCCAGCTTAACCTGATGGCTCCGTCAGAGCCTTCAAGCGGGTTTGAATATATCACCTTCGCGCCGAAGGCGTTTAAGGTCTTCTTCCTCTCAACGCTT
>SCQA01000283.1 GCA_004298725.1 bacterium | reverse complement strand
CTTTTCCGCGACATGATAAGGGATATGAACGAGCTTGGCGTCGAGACCATAGAAAAACAGATGAGTGTGGAGGCCGGCGGGGCGCACTTGACCGTGCTTGTCAACCTTAACGCGCTTAGGGACGAATCAGGCAATTACATAGGCATGGTAGCCGTGCTTGACGACCTTTCTCACCTTTTGAAAACGCAGAGGATGTTCGCGTGGAAGGAAGTCGCGCGCAGAATCGCCCATGAAATAAAAAATCCGCTTACCCCCATAAAGCTTTCGGCTCAGAGGCTGAGAAAGAAGTATTCCGGCAAATTTCAGGAAGACGGGCACGTATTCGACGAATGCACCTCGACGATAATCAAGCAGGTGGACGAGTTAAAGACGCTTGTAAACGAATTTTCAAGCTTTGCCAGAATGCCCGCGTCAAACCCAAGCCCCAATGATTTAAACGAAATAGTCGCGGAAACAGCGGCGCTGTACAAGGCGGGCGCGAGAAAGATAACCTTTGAAGTGTCAATTGATAAGCGCCTTCCCATACTGAACATAGACCGTGATCAGATTAAGCGGGTGCTTATAAACCTTATTGATAACGCCATAGCCGCGGTGAGCGACGACGGCATCGTGCGCCTTGAAACGCGCTACGCCGAAGGGCTTCAGCTTGCCGTTATAGAGGTTATAGACAACGGCGCCGGCATACCAGCCGAAATAAAGCAGAAGCTATTTGAGCCGTACTTTTCCACCAAAAAAGCGGGCACCGGGCTTGGCCTTGCCATAGTAAGCAACATAGTAGCCGACCACAACGGTTACATACGCGTTAAGGACAACGCCCCGCGCGGCACGCGTTTTATAATTGAATTACCGGTAAAGGCGGTTGCCATATGAAGACGATAATGGTGGTTGACGACGAAAAAGACATACGAGAATCGCTTGCCGGAGTTTTAAAGGACGAAGGCTACGGCGTGGCCGTGGCCGGTTCGTCGGAGGAGGCGCTGAAAAAACTTGAATCAGTTTCGCCGGACATCATTCTGCTCGACATCTGGCTTCCGGGCATTGACGGCATAGAGGCTTTAAAGGAAATCAAGAGAAGAAGCCGCTATATTCCGGTAATCATGATTTCAGGGCACGCCAACATAGAAACCGCGGTAAAGGCCACGAAGCTCGGCGCGTACGACTTTATCGAAAAGCCGCTCTCTCTTGACAAGGTTATACTTACCGTCGAGCACGCGCTTGAGCAGAAGCGCCTGCTTGAAGAAAATAACGAGCTGAGAGTTAAAACCCTCTCGAAATACGAAATAATCGGCGAAACAAAAGCGATGTACACGCTTACGTCCGGCATTAAAAAGGCGGCCCCGACCAACTCGACCGTTCTCATAACCGGAGAAAACGGAACGGGCAAAGAGTACGTGGCAAGAAACGTATATCTTTTGTCCAACCGGAGCAACAAGCCTTTTATCGAGGTCAATTGCGCGGCCATTCCCGAAGAGCTTATCGAGAGCGAGCTTTTCGGGCATGAAAAGGGCGCTTTCACAAGCGCCGTGGCGCAGAGAAAAGGCAAGTTTGACCTTGCGGACAAAGGCACGATCTTTCTTGATGAAATAGGCGATATGTCGCTTAAAACACAGGCAAAGGTTTTACGGATACTTCAGGAGCATAGCTTCGAGCGCGTCGGCGGAGTGGAGCATATAAACGTTGACGTGCGCGTAATAGCCGCCACGAATAAAAATTTGAAGGAGCTTATAATAAAGGGCGCCTTCAGGGAAGACCTTTACTACAGGTTGAACGTAATTCCCTTTCATGTGCCGCCGCTTCGTGAGCGGGCGGAAGACATACCTCTTTTTATAGATTATTTTTTGAAGGAATTTACGCGCGAGACGGCAAAAGAGCCTGTTACTATAAACCAAGAAGCCTCTGATATGCTATTAAAGTATGAATGGCCCGGAAACGTAAGGGAGCTTAAAAACCTTATTGAGAGGCTTGTTATCATGGCGCCGTCAAGCGTTATAACACCGGACGACTTGCCGGAATATATAAAAGGCGCCGAAGGCTCGCATCCGAAGAATATTTTCAGGAGTATGCTTATAAAGGAAGCGAGAAGGGACTTTGAAAAGGAGTTTATACTCCGTAAACTTAAGGAGTTTGGCGGCAATATCGCCAAGACGGCCGAGGCAATAGGCATCGAGAGGAGCCATCTTTACAGAAAGATAAAGAGCTACGGCATTGAAAATGAAGCCGTTACGCAAGAGTAGCCGTATTTTTCGCGTTGTTTTTAAAAGAGGTGCCCTTGCTGAACAGTTTTTTGTGCATGAAGTTGACAAATGTCATAATTTTGTGCAAAATAAACAGATAAAATAATAAATCCTAAAAATTGACGCGAAATGCCGAAACGCCGTTATCCGGCTCTCAGGCAGTTTCATGTGGTTACATCAGCTTTTTTAAGAGTGGCATCAGGATAGTAAAGAGACGCGGCCTCTCTTTACTAATATCAACGTCCTCTGCGTAGCTTAAATAAATTCATCAAGATTACGGGACAATGACAAAACCATACATCCTTGTTGTTGACGACGACTTGCAGGTAAGAAAAGTCCTAAAGTTCATGCTTGAGAAGGACTACGAGGTCGGCACTGCGGCCCTTGGCGCACAGGCTATCGAGGCCGTAAAGCAAAGGCATATAGACATCGTCCTTCTTGACGTCGGCCTGCCGGACATAAACGGCATAGAAGTGCTTGAGAAAATAAAAGATTTCGACGTCTCCATAGGCGTAATAATGCTCTCCGGCCTTGACAGCGCCTCGCTTGCCGTGTCGGCCATTAAACTCGGCGCTTACGATTACCTTACCAAGCCGTTCGCTAACGACGACCTTCTGCTGAAAATAAAGAGATACACCGAAACATTGAGCCTCAAAAAAGAGGTGAGCTACCTTAAAGAGGAGTTGCAAAAAAACTCGCTCTTCCTCGGTGAAATCTTGTCAAATTCGCCGAAAATGAAGAAGGTATTCGAGCTTATTGAAAACGTCAGCAAGGCGCCGTCAAACGTGCTTATAACCGGAGAGTCAGGCACGGGTAAAGAGCTTGTTGCCAAAGCCATACAGGCGATTAGCGCGAGAAAGGACAAGCCTTTTGTTACCGTCAACTGCGGCGCGGTGCCGGCGGAACTTATGGAGAGCGAGCTTTTCGGGCATGAAAAGGGCGCATTTACCGGCGCGCACGCCAGAAAGATAGGCAAGTTTGAATACGCCGACGGCGGCACCTTGTTTTTTGACGAGGTCGGCACGCTTCCGATGAGCCTGCAAGTGAAGCTTCTCAGGGTTATTCAGGAGAAGAGCTTTGAGCGGGTCGGAGGCAACATACCCATTAAGGTTGATATACGGATAATCGCGGCCACCAACGCTGATCTTGAAACAGCCATAAAGAACGGCACGTTCAGGGAAGACCTCTATTACAGGCTTAACGTCGTGCCTATTGAGCTTCCGCCGCTTCGTGAAAGGACTGAAGACATACCGCTTCTCGTAAGGCATTTTATAACCAAGCACTGCGGCAAGTGCGCCAAGTCTGTAAAAGGCATAACAGCCGAGGCTATGAATACGCTTTGCGGCTACGCGTGGCCGGGCAACGTCCGCGAGCTTGAAAACTTTATTGAACGGTTGGTCGTTATGGCAAAGTCCGGCGCGGAGGTAACGTACGACGACCTTCCGGTAGGCATATTTTACTCTCACACGGATACCGGTAACGAGCCGGTGGACGAATCAAAGGACTTTACTCAGGCGAGCAAGTCTTTTGAGAAGCACTATATATTAGGCGTGCTTAATAAGACCAAATGGAACAGGGGCGAGGCCGCCAGGGTTTTAAACATGCACAGAAATACCCTTTTAATGAAGATAAAAACGCTCGGCATAAAGCCTCCGCTAAGAAGTTCTTGAGTGTCCAAGCAAGACAATCCCGCATAAAAAACCGCATAAGATTTTGCAGGCATCAAACGATGGAAACAAAAATATACATAAACGGCAAGATACTGCCTGAGGGCAAAGCGGTTGTTTCCGTATTCGACAGAGGCCTTAACTACGGTGACGGGCTTTTTGAAACCATTAAAACTTACAACGGAAAACCCGCGTTCTTAAACGACCACCTTCGCAGGCTCAAATCCGGAGCCGCGTTTATAGGTATAAGACCAAGCCTTCTTAAGCAGTTTGAGCGCGACATAAAACTTAAAATCATTGAAAAACTTCTTAGAGAGAACGGCCTTGAAAAAGGCTCAGCTTACATCAAAATAATCATTACGCGAGGGGTTGATAAAGGCGGACATGCGCCCGTAAAAGGCATAAAGCCGACTGTAATAATTTTTGTTAAACCGCTTTCTGCCAAGAAAATTTTGCTTATACAAAAAAAAGGCGTAAAGGCCGTGCTTGTTAAAGGTGTTCTGCCTGCCATGCCTGAGCTTAAAACCATGAATTACCTTCCAAGCGTGCTCGCTAAAATGGAGGCTGTAAAACGCGGCGTATTTGAGGGTATATTTGTAAATAAGCGCGGTTTCATAACGGAAGGTTCGTCAACGAATATCTTTATATTTTCAAAAGGCGTTCTCAAGACGCCGCCGTCGCGTGAAACCGCTTTGCCGGGCGTAACGAGAAAGATAATAATAGAACTTGCAATAAAGGCAGGGCTTAAAGTAAGGCAGTGCAATATCACTGAGAGATATTTGTTTGAATGCGGCGAGGCATTTCTAACGAATTCAATTTCAGATGTGCTTCCTCTGATAAAAGTAGGTTCTAAAACGCTTGGCACAGGCAAGCCCGGCGCCATAACACGGCTTATGCAGGAGGCTTACGCGAGAGAGGTTGCAAAGAGGCTTGACGCGTTATTTGGCGGTATAAAACATCAGACCTCCGTTGCATGATGGAGCTAAGCGACCGAGGAATTTTATAATTGGATGATATTCTTTTAGAAAATAAGGAAGTAAAAACCACGTTTTTTTTGTCTTTGCCGTAACCCCTCTTTTATAAAGAGGGGCAATGGGATATCCGGTTGTAACAGCGGCTGTCAACACAATGCAATTACCTTATGCGTATTCAAGCGACAAGCGAGACTAAAGTCTCGCACTACGATCTTTCATCCCTCACCATTCACTAACCACTATCCCCTTCCTTTACCATGCCACCATTAAAAGTCTTATTTTCGTCCGGCCAACAAAGATTGTATTGTCGCAAGAGGCGCTTCTTTCCACTGGCCGGGTAAAAGTTCATCTAACGCCAACGGGCCTATTTTTACGCGGACAAGACGCAGTGCCGGGTGGCCTACTGACGCGCACATGCGGCGCACCTGCCTGTTTCGGCCTTCTGTTATCGTCAGTTTCAGCCATATCGCAGGGATGTTTTTTCTGTAACGTATAGGCGGCACCCTCGGCCATATGGCTGGGTTTTCCCCTATCAGTTCCACCTTAGCCGGTTTCGTTATGCCGTCATTTAATAGCACGCCTTTTCTTAGTTTTTCAAGCGCTGGCTCGCTTGGCGTGCCCTCAACCTGCACAAGATATGTTTTTGGAAGTTTATGGCTTGGGTTGCTTATAATATGCGTGAGCGGGCCGGAGTTTGTAAGCGCCACGAGGCCTTCGCTGTCGTAATCAAGCCGTCCTGCCGCGTAAACGCTTGAAATAGGAATATAGTCGGCAAGAGTTTTTCGCCCGTCGGTATCGGTAAATTGGCAAAGGACTTGATATGGTTTATTAAAAAGAATAAGCGCGGGGCGAGGGTGGTTTGTTTTTTGCGGCGGTCTTTTCATTCTTTTGACAGGCTGTTCTCAAGTTTGCTACGTGATTTTATATCCTCTCCCCCATTTGACGGGGGAGAGGAGTAAGGCGAGGGGGTTTTTAAATTAAACTACCCCTTGCCTTCCCACGTACAGAAGCGATAATTTTTATATGTGCCGTTAGGGATGTACTCTTTATCGGTCAAGCCGGCCGTGCCGGCTTGTCTCTCCGGTTTGTCCAATGGCCAACATGCCACTGGTGGCCAACATGCCACTGGTGGCCAACATGCCACTGGTGGCCAACATGCCACTGGACATGGATTGATATATCTCCGGCTGACGGCAAAACAATAGTTTTATCAATCCCCATTTTACAGAGTGGGAGCCAAAAGGAGCAATGCTATGTTTAGTTTGAGCATAATGTAAGATAAGTTTTTAACTGAAGCGTAAAAATAAAAAAGGCAGACTGATTACTCAGCCTGCCTTTCTCTATCTACCTGTTTGGGTTAGATCTTTGTTACGTTTGTGGCTTTCGGACCCTTTGGTCCATTGACTACTTCAAAGTTGACAGCTTGGCCTTCGTTTAAAGACTTGAAGCCGTCGCCCTGGATGTCGGCATAGTGCACAAACACATCACCACCGTCTTCCCTGCTGATGAAACCAAATCCCTTGGTCTCATTGAACCACTTTACTGTTCCTTTCGTCATTTGCAAAACCTCCTTTCTGAGTATTTGAAGATTGCGGAGGTATGCAATAAACAACAACAAAAATAAAACCTTTGTGTCATTCGCAACAAGCACTTCCGAAACTTCTTTTTGCATTATTGCATTTAATTTTAAAAGTGTCAAGTCTTATTTTTATATTGTCAACATGCGCGTAAAAAAACGTTTAAGCAGTAGGCGTCAAATATGTGTGGCGCGGGGTTGCCAACACGAAAACTTTTTAAATCCCATTGACTGCATTCAATGTTTTGCGCGGCGCAAAACGGGTTGCATTTAGTTATTGTACCTGATAACTTATGAAATATGAAGCTTTTACTTATTCTTCCGAAGAACGAGCGCGGGTACTGGGGCAAGGTTTCAAAAAGCGGCAAGGCGGGCTTTGTGCGGCTGAACCTTCCAACGATTGCCGCGCTTACGCCCATGGATTGGGAAGTTGAAATACTTGACGCAAGGGTGACGCCGGTTGATTACAACGCCAAAGTGGACATCGTTGGCATAACCGGTTTTACAACTGAGATGCCAAGCGCGTTTGAGATAGCGGACAACTTCAGAAAAAAGGGCGTAGCCGTCGTAATGGGCGGCGTGCATGTTTCCTCTTTGCCTGACGAGGCGCTTACTCACGCGGATGCCGTAGTCATCGGCGAGGCTGAAACGGTTTGGGCCAAACTGCTTGACGACTTTAAAAACGGCGCGTTAAAGCGTGTGTATAAGGCGCCTCGCCTGTGCGACATGAAGAACATGGCCATACCGCGCAGAGACCTTCTTGACAGAAATATGTATGCCAGCGGTTTTAATACGTTGCAGGCAACCCGCGGTTGCCCGTTCAACTGCGACTACTGCGCCGTTACCGCGTTTTTTGGCAAGGAATTCAGGGTGCGGCCCGTTAAAGAGGTAATAGATGAAATCAAAACCTTCGACACCAAAGAATTCTTTTTCGTTGACGACAACATAGCGGGCAGGCCAAAGTACGCCAAAGAGCTTTTTAAGGAATTGATACCGCTTAAAAAAATATGGGGAAGTCAGGCGTCAATTACCATGGCTAAAGACCCGGAGCTTCTGGAGCTTTACGCCAAGAGCGGCGGCAGGTATGTGTTTATCGGGCTTGAGACTTTGTCGCAGAAAAACCTTGACAAAATGCACAAGGGCTGGAACTCCGCGAAAGATTATAAAGAGGCGATAGAGAAGATTCACGCCGTCGGCATAAATGTCATCGGCAGTTTTGTTTTCGGGCTTGACGACGACGACAAGACCGTATTTGAAAATACCTTCAATTTCATAATGGATGCCGGCGTTGACGCGGCGCAGTTTCATATACTTACGCCTCTGCCCGGCACCGTTACGTACGCCGAGTTTGAAAAAGAAGGAAGAATAACCGACCGCGACTGGGCAAAATACCACACCGGCGAGGTTGTGTTTAAGCCTAAGGGTATGACGGTTGATGAATTGCAAAACGGCTATCACTGGATATTCCGTAAAACATATGCGCTTAAAAATATGATGAAACGGTGCCTGAGAAGCCCTATAGGCATAGGTTACAGAATAGGCATGAATTTTTCTTACAGGAAAAAGGCGTTGAAAATGCCGGATGTGAAGAAGATTTAGAGAATAGGGATAACAGCCTCTATTTTACCCTAAGCCGCGGTGTCCTATCAGCTCCTTTTACCCAAGATAGCGGCTCGTACTTCTTGCGGGATTCTTATCGGTTTTCCGTCTCTCCCAATTGATGCAACCGCCGTTATGCCTTGCGCGGCAATGGCGGTAGCGCCTTCTCTTGTTATGGAGTGCGAGAAGGTTATCGTGGCGCCTGATGTTTCCGTAATTTGCGTGTCAAGGGTTATGAGGTCGTCGTATCTGCATGGGCTTAGGTACTTAACCTCCGCTTTTATAACCACGAACATGACGCCTTCGTCATTGAGTTTTGCCATCGGCACGCCAAGCTCGCGGAGCAGTTCCGTTCTGCCGCGCTCAAAGAAGGTTAAATATTTGGCGTAGTAAACTACGCCGCCGCAGTCGGTGTCGCCGTAATATATTCTTATCGGTAAGCGCATGAGCGCAAGATTATCAGATAAAGGCGTTTTTTGCAATCAAGTTGAAGGAGTTTTTTTGTTGCGCGGCTTGTTGCAAAAAGGAAGCGGGCAACTTTTTTTTGTTTGAAGCAACCGGTTTTTGTGTTAGAAAAAACACAAGGCCGCAAAAGCGCAAACGCTAAGGGGGAGAAACAGATGGAATTTATAAACGTGGAAGACAAGGTAGGTTTCGCAAAAGAGTTCATGCCGAGAATTTTGCGCGCTAAGCCGGAGTACAAGGTGCCGCTTATATGTTTGGAAGCCGGGCAGGAGATTAAGCCGCACCAGAGCGGCACGGGTATTTTTTATATCATAAGCGGCAAGGGCGTAATGACCGTTGAAGGAAAAGAGTTTGACGTAAAGCCGGGCAATATGGTCTTTGTTGAAAAAGGCGAATCGCGCGGCATAAGAGCCGTTGAAAAGCTTGTGGCGTTCGCCGTGCACATAAGTTAAGACTACCTCTGAAAGTTGCTATTTTTCCTGATCTCTTTGTTAGGCAAAAACAAAAATACTCACATATTTACATATAAGCTACGCTTTTTATTTTCGCCCTGCCTCGACCTTAGAAAAAAATTTCTAATTTTTAGAGACACTCTTAATGGCTTCTTTCAGGATTGCGGGGTTGATGTTAAAATGAAAAAAGTACCATGGCAGATAACGCTCGGCGTGGCGCTACTGGCGCTTTCGGCGGCGCTGTGCGTTGTCCATTATGTTGTTTTCAGGGACATCGGGCAGATAATATCGTGGTTTCTAATGGCGGGCGCTTTCTTGCCCCTTGAGGTGCTCTTTGTAACCGTGATAATACAGCGCCTGCTTGAGCGCCGTGAGACCGCGGCAAGGCGCGAAAAGCTGAATATGGTTATCGGTATATTCTTTGGCGAGTTCGGCACGCCGCTGTTAAGTTTGCTTTCACTCCACGACCGTAATCTCGATAAGATAAGAAAAGACCTCATGCCTGATAAAGATGAAACAGAGGGCGAGTTCAACGACGCGTCAAAGCGTATTAACGGATATGAATGCGGGTTTGAGATAACACAGCTTGACCTTCAAGGCCTTAAAAAATATCTTGCCGGTAAAAGGGAATTCATAGTGCGCCTGCTTGAAAACCCGGCTCTGCTGGAGCACGAGTCGTTTACGGACCTTCTTTGGGCCGTGGCTCATCTCATGGAGGAGCTTTCTCACAGGGAAGAGTTTGCTTCGCTTCCGGCTTCTGATTTAAGCCACCTTGCGATAGACGTCAAACGGGCATATTCAGCCCTCCTTTCCCAGTGGCTTTTATACATGTCGCACTTGAAGGTAAGCTACCCTTATCTTTTCAGCCTTGCCGTAAGGACTAACCCGTTTGATAAAAGCGCCAGCGCAGTTGTCAGGTCTTGATTTGTTTTTCCTCCGCTTATTAAGGTAGATGTTGTCATGCAATAAAGCAGTGCCAAGTGTTGACTTTTGTCATACCCTTTGAGCGCGCTTTTCTGGCAGAATAAGAATAATAAATTGGGTTTATTTAAGGAGGCTGTGACGCATGGAAAAGATACTTGACGTAAGGCAGATGGCGCCGAAGGAGAGGCACCCTAACATATTCAACACGTATAAGGCGCTTGCCCCGGGCGAGCAGTTCATACTTATAAACGACCACGAGCCAAAGCCCCTTCTTTACCAGTTTCAAAGCGAGCATGACGGCGAGTTTGAATGGTGGGTGCTTGAGCAGGGGCCGGAGGCTTGGAGGGTGGCCATTGCAAAAAGAACGGTAAACGACCCGCACAGGACTGTTACCGATTACTTTGAGACCGACCACAGAAGGCTTGACGCAATCTTTGCGCGCTTTAAAGCCTTTGCCAACGAGCAGAAGTGGAATGCCGCCGCCGGTGCGTTTAGCGAGTTCAGCCTTGGGTTGAAGCGCCACATAAAGGCCGAAGAGGAGATACTCTTTCCGGCGTTCGAGCAAAAGACAGGAATGATTGACAGCGGCCCGACGTTTGTCATGAAGATGGAGCACAAGGACATAAAAGAGCTTCTTGACAAGATACTCTCGGCCGCGCGCTCCAGCGACGAAGCCACTGCCACAAGCGCGTCAAACGGGCTTTTGAACCTTCTTGGCGACCATAACATGAAAGAGGAGCATATACTCTACCCTGAGTCCGATTCATTTCTGGACGATTCCGAACGCGCTCAGGTTATAAAAAAGACTCAGGCTATATAAGCCCTTATTCTTTCATAGGGATAGTCACTTCGCGGTTTGCGGTGAGGTTTTATTTGTAAAGTTTTTGAATACCTTGTTGTTTTCGGTGTGGCAATTTGTTTGGTTTAAAAAGGCGCGGCTGGTTTTAATGGCTTCTTATGATGCTATTAGAATCAGCCGCGTTTTACCAATACCTGCACAGTGCCTTACCCGTTCAACTTCCCCAGAAAGACCTTCTCAAGTATGTCGCTTTTAAGTATTTTTTCCGCTGTTCCTTCCGCCGCCACCTTGCCTTTGTCAAGCACGTAGGCTCTGTTTACGGTTTCAAGAAGAGTTCTTACGTTGTGCTCCACGACGAGTATCGCCGTATTTTTTATTTGATTTATCTCGCGGATTTTAGCAAAGACTTCTTTTACAAGCTTTGGAGCCAGCCCCAAAGACGGTTCATCAAGAAGAAGCGCTTTCGGGTTAACAATAAGGCCGCGCGCAAGCGCGACCATCTGCTGTTGGCCGCCGGATAGCGTGCCTGCGCGTTCAGTTCTTTTTTTCTTAAGCGCCGGAAATAATTTTAATATATCTTCTATGCGCTCTTTTAATTCGTTCTTGTTCTTGATTATAAAACCGCCAAGCTCAAGGTTTTCTTCCACTGTAAGGCGCGTAAAAACTCTTCTGCCCTGCGGCACAAGCACGATGCCTTTGTGCGCCATCAGGTGCACTACAGGCGTAATAGGTTTGTTGCAATAGGCAATTGTTCCGTTGTCAACAGGCGCTATTCCGGCTATGGCTTTAAGCACGGTTGATTTGCCCGCGCCGTTTGGCCCCATAAGGGCCACGACCTCGCCGTCAAAAAGGCTGATGTCAACTCCGTCAAGCGCTTTTACTCCGCCGTAATGGACGCGCACGTTCTTAAGTTCCAAAAGCGCCTGCGCGTGTGCCGGTTTATTCGCCAAGGTACGCCTCGATTACGTCTTTTCTTGAAAGCACTTCTTCCGGCTCTCCTTGAGCAAGGAGCTTGCCCGCGTCCATGACTATTAGATGGTCTGAAAGCTCGCGTATCAGGTCCATGTTATGCTCGATAAGCACTATGGTTTTTCCGGCCATACGCAGTTCTTTTATTATGTCTGCCACGGTTTTGACCATCTGCGGAAATAAACCGGCAAACGGCTCGTCAAATAGAATTATGTTTGACTTCCCCGAAGCCGTCAGCGCGAGCACGCGGGCAACCTCAAGAAGTTTTCTCTGACCGTATGAAAGGTTTGTTGCAAGTTCTATTCTTTTCGACCAAAGGCCTGTTGTCTCAAGCGCTGTTTTTGCCTGCTGTAAATGGTAAGCGCCGTGCTTCTCAAAAATGGCTGATAATACATTTCTTTCAGTCAGCACAATAAGGACGTTGTCGAGGACGCTCATCTGTTCAAAAAGCCGCACCTCCTGAAACGTGCGCGTTATGCCGTAGAAGTGCGCCGTGAACGGGGCGCACTTGCGAAGGTCAGGGCCGTTGCTTATTGTTATTATGCCGCTGTCCGCGTTAAGCATGGCGCTAAGGACGTTGACAAGCGTTGTTTTGCCGGAGCCGTTCGGGCCTATTACGGAAGTTACCCGCGCTTTTTCAAATGAAACACTGAGGCCGTCAATAGCCATGACTCCGCCGAAGTGTTTTTGAAGGTTTTTTATTTTCAGTATCGCCATATCATTAATAGGGTGTCTCTAAAATTAGAATTTTTTTCCGAGGTCGAGGCGGGACGAAATAAAAAGCGGAGCATATATGAGAATATGTGAGCATTTTTATTTCGTCCTAACAAAGATATCGGGAAAAAGGGCAATTTTTAGAGGCACCCTAAAGTTTAAACTCGCCGAATATGCCCTGCGGCCTGAATAGCATAAGAATTATAAGCGTCGCGCCGTAAATTACCTGGCGCATCTGAGCGGCAATTGACGCCGGAAAACCGGCGAACCTCAGCGCCTCCGGCAGAAGCACAAGAATCAACGCTCCGATTACCGAGCCTTTAAGGCTTGATAGCCCACCGAATATTATTATGGCAAGGATGAATACGGATTCCATTACCGTAAACGTGGACGGGTCTATGAACGTCACGTAAGAAGCGAAGACCGAGCCTGCCACAGCCGCCATGCTTGCGGAGACAACGAATATGGCGAGCTTGAAATAAAGCGTATTGTAGCCGAACGCCTGAGTAGCGGCCTCGTCCTCGCGTATGCCTTTCAGTACGCGCCCGAATGACGACATTGCGATAAAGCGCGATATAAGCCACACGGCAACGAGAAATAAAACCGAAAGTACGAGAAACATGAAGTTCGATGAAAAATCGAGCCGGTAAACAGACGGCCTTGATATGCCCGGTATGCCAAGCGGCCCTCGCGTAAGCTCGTGCCAGTTGAGCATAACCGAGTACGCAATTACGTTAAACCCCAAAGATACTATCGCGTAGTAGTCGCCGGAGAATCGGTTCAGCACTATTCCTATGGCAAGGGCAATACCAGCGGAAATTACAATGCCAAGCGCAACACCGGCAAAAAAGTTCACGCCGTAGGCCGTAAGGGTTATGGCCGTTGCGTAAGCGCCGATGCCGTAGAACGCCGCGTGCGTGGACGACAAAAGCCCGGTGTAACCGACGACAAGGTTAAGGCTTATGCCGAGCATCGAGTATATGCAAAAAAGTATGGCAAGCTGATAGGCGTATTCCATTGCAGTTACCTTTTTATCAGTCCTTGCGGCCTGAAGAGGAGCATGATTATAAGCAGAACAAACGCTATGGCGTCTTTCCACTGGCCGGGCAGTTTCCATATGCCGAAGTTTTCCGCGAAGCCGAG
>SCQA01000282.1 GCA_004298725.1 bacterium | reverse complement strand
GTGTATATTATAATTTTAACGCGTTGACTCGGTTGACGCAATTACTTGACTGAAATGCCGTTTTTGGCGGCCATAGTTTCAGCTTTAAAAAATAATTCAGTTTTTTAGACAGTTATGCGAAGCAAAAGTCATTATGCGTTTGGCATTATAATTGCTAATTATTAAAGAGGAATCTCAAAAAGTTTTAAGATGCCCATTCGCTGATTTTGGCAAGGCATAACGGGCGTTAGCCATACCGGCGTTAATTTCTATACACTCGGATGTAGCTGTGTTTTTTGGCATATAAGCTTGCTCAACAAACATCTGGCGGAGGTGGTCATGAGTTTGCAAGCAATCCAGTGCGCTACAGGCCCTTTGCGTATAGGAAGGGCGGAGAGCATCAAGTCTAATTTCAAGTTAGTCAAAATTATCGCCTACCAGATGGCCACAAATCTTCCTATCAGCATAGACGTTCAAGATCTTATAAGCGCGGGTACTATAGGCCTATTATCAGCTGTGGACAGGTTTGACGCAACAAGAGGCGTTCAATTCAGCACGTACGCTTCCATTCGCATACGTGGTGCGATAATGGATGAACTGAGAAGTATGGACTGGATGACGCGCTCCATGCGGGACAAGCGCAACCGCGTTGAAAAGGCGTATTCTGCGATAGAACAAACCACCGGAGGGCAAGCCGGAACTGAAGATGTAGCCCGTTTTCTTGGCATGACTGTTGACGGCGTGCACGGCCTTCTCGGCGAGGTGCGGGCGTTTAGCGTGTTAAGCCTTGAAGACCTTGGCATATCAAGCCAAAGCGAGGCTGTGGGCATATTTGAATGTATAAAAGACCCTAATGCCATTGACCCTATGGTATCGGCGAGGCTTAATCAGATTAAACGGCTGGTAAGGGAGGCTATCGACGGCCTTTCTGAGAAAGAAAAACTTGTGGTTATGCTTTATTATTACGATGAACTTACTTTAAAGGATATAGGAAAGCTTATAGGCGTAACCGAGTCAAGGGTGTGCCAGTTGCACAGCCAAACAATGAACAGGCTAAGGGTGAGACTTCGTTGTTGCCGGGGCAGTAGCTAATTCACCAACTTTGAAGGAAGTAGTCAAACTTATAGGCGTAACCGAATTAAGTGTGTGCTAATTTGCACAGCCAAACAATGAACAGGCTAAGGTTGAGACTTCGTTGTTGCCGGGGCAGTAGTTAATTCGCCAACTTTGAAGGAAGTAGTCAAACTTATAGGCGTAAACGAATTAAGTGTTGCTAATTTGCACAGTCAAATAATGAACAGGCTAAGGTTGAGGCTTCGTTGTTGCCGTGGCAGTAGTTAATTCGCCCTTAGCGCTGGTTTTATTTTACCGTTTATCGCGTTTGTAGACTCAGGTACAGGGTAACGTATTTTTCCGCAAAAGACCTTGTTTGTAAAGAACAATAAAAATATATTTTATTAATCAATTGTTTATGGTAGATTATACTGCCATTGGAGTTTTTTTGCTGACATTTACTGAATTCGATTCTATTCAAAATTTTATAATGACCGATACAGCGGCTTTTAGAGAAATGCTTAAAGGAAATGACCCCGTTGCCAAGCGCGGTGCTTGCGAGGCCATTGAAGGGTTGCGTCTGCCGGAGTATATTCCTGACCTTGTCGAGGCGGCGAAGGATGAAGACCTCGGCGTGCGTGAGGCCGCGCTTAACGCTTTGTCGGCCATAGGCACAAGCGAAGTGGCCGAGGCCATAGTTCCGCTGGTCAGGTCTGAGGATGTATCAATCAGGAACGCCGGTTTGGAGGTGCTTGAACATGTAGGGCTTGACGCCTTTAATACGCTCTCTGGCCTGCTTAAAGATAATGAAGACGACGTTGTAAAGTTCGCCATAGACACCATTGCAACGGTAAGAGATACACGCTTTGAGCGCGAGATGCGTTCTCTTCTTACGCACGCTAACGCCAATATCAGGTCGGCCGCCGCTGTGTGTCTTGGTAAGACGGGCGCGTCCGGGTCGGTAACGGCGCTTATTAAGGCGCTTGGCGACCGTGAAGAGTGGGTAAGGTTTTCCGTTGTCGAAGCCCTTGGCCTTGCTGGAGGCGGGTCTGCTCTTGAGCCGCTATTTGAAATAATAGAGCGCGACACCGCTCTGGTAAAAGAGGCGGCTTTTGAGGCGATAGGCAGAATAGCAGGCCCTGCGGATTCTGTGCCCGCGCTTCTAAAAGCAGAGGTTCTCCTGTCAAGGGGGCAGATACTTTCACCTGGTGCGGTTGTGGCTTTGCTTGAGAAAGCCTTTATGCCCGGTTCGAGCTTTAACCCTCCGCAGGAGTTCAGACAGACTTTTTTAAGGTTTTTTTCAGGCGTTCTTGAAGAACCGTATAGTTACGCGCAGTTTAAGGCATCGCTTAAGGGCGTAGCGCTTCTACAGCTTCCGGACGGCTTGAGGACGGTTTTGAAATTTGCCAATTCTCTTCATGAAATAGACGAAGAAATGGAAGAATTTCTCGTTGACCTGATTGTTTCGTTTGAAGGGCATTGCCCGCTTTCAGATGTACTTACCGCAGAAGTCAAGCAAGGTTGTAAAATATTAAAACTTATAGCAAGGGCGCTTGGCAGGGTGAAGTCGGCGCAGTCCGTTTTTTTACTTGACGTGCTTATGCACGGTTCTTCCAAGGAAGAGACAAGGGAAATAGTTTCAGCGCTTTCAGCAATAGGCACGAAAGAAGCGGTTGAGGTGCTTTTTAGAATTTTAAAGGATAAGGACGGTCATGCAAGAAAAACGGCGGCAAAGGCACTCTCGCGCATAGCTGGAGTTAACGCCGTGTCAGCGCTTTTTGACGCGCTTAAATCAGAGGTTTATCGGGATGTTATGGAAGAAATCTCTGATGCAATATCTGATTTGAACGGTGACGACGTTAAAGATTCCTTTGCGGCCATGCTTGCAAGCCAAAGGCCGGCCCTTCGGGAAATGGCTATACGCGGACTTGGCCGTTTATGTTCTGTTGACGTTTTTCCGTATATAAGCCCGGCCATGTCGGATGAAAACCCGGAGGTTAGGAAGGCTACTTACAGGGCGCTTGCCGGGCTGAACTTGCCCTATACCGTGCCGGACGTGCTTAAAGGCCTTAAAGACAAAGACCCTGAGGTCAGGCTTGCAGTTTTAAAGGTTGTGTCTGGTTTTGTCGGAACGGATGTAATAGAGGCGGTTTCAGAGGCTCTTGACGATGACAATGTTTGGGTGAGGTATTACGCCGTATTGCATATTGCCGGAGCGGCGGATAAAGACTCTTTCCTTGCCGATAAAATAACGCGTATGCTTGAGGAAGACAGCGCTCCGGTAAAGGCGGCATGCGCGAGGGCGCTTGCGAGGATTGGCTCGCGCGCATCTCTTAAGACGCTTGAAAAGTTTAAAAACCACGCGGACACTGACGTTAGAAGCGCCGTGGAAAGGGCGATAGAAACTCTGTCATGCTGATTGCCGGCGCCAATAGCAAGCCGAGGCTTGAGTACGAGACTTTTCGCCGCTTGAGGGACTTGATTTACTCAAGGTGCGGCATAACGTTTCCTGACGTCAAGATGTACCTGCTCGAGGCGAGGGTACTTAAAAGGCTTGACGACAGGGGCCTCAAGACATTTGAGGACTACTGTTATTATATTACTTACGATCGCGACCGCGAGGCTGAAATAAAATGCCTGCTTAATTCAATAGTAACCAATGAAACGTCTTTTTTCAGAGATACCGCTCAGCTTGAAAGTTTTGCTAAAGGTGTTATTCCGGCGGTGATGGACGATAAAAAAATAAACGGTTCCGCCAAGTCGCTACGCGTGTGGAGCGCGGCATGCTCAACCGGCGAGGAGCCTTATACCGTTGCCATGCTCCTTTTGGAGGAAGGCCTGCATCTTAAAGGGTGGAACATTGAAATAATAGGCAGTGACATAAGTGACAGCGTGCTTAAATGCGCCATGAACGCCCGCTACGACAGATACGCGCTTAGAAATACGCCGGAGCATTATTTAAGAAAGTATTTCGCGTCTAGCGGCGACGATTACGCTCTTAAAAGGCAAGCGGGAGAGCTTGTTAAATATAAGCGCATAAACCTGATAGACCCGCTTGAAACCAGCGCCGTTCGGGACGTTGACATTATATTTTGCAGAAATGTCTTTATTTATTTCGACGACGCTTCAAAAAAGAAGGCGGTCGCGCACCTTTACGACAGCCTTGCAAAAGGCGGGTATCTTATAGTCGGTTTTTCAGAATCGCTTCATAGCGTAACAAGGCTTTTTAAGCCTGTAAATATAGCTCGGTCGCTTGTATACCGGAAGACGTGAGGGGTGCATGAAAAAGATGATACTTATCGTTGACGATTGCGACACCACGAGGAAACTTTTGTCTTATATCATTAAAGAGCGGGGTTACAAGACCGTTGACGCTTCAAACGGAATAGACGCGCTTGAAAAACTCGCTATAAATCAGGTTGACTTGGTTATTACCGACTTGAACATGCCGCAGATGGACGGTTACGAATTGTCGAGAAGTCTTCGTCAGAATGTGTCGTACAGGGAAATACCGATAATTATGGTTTCCACCGAGTCCGGCGAGACTGACATGAAAAAGGGGCTTGAGGCCGGGGTTACGAGGTATTTGGTCAAGCCCGTGTCCCCGCAAAAGTTGCTCTATGAGATTGAAAAAGCCCTTTAATTGCGTTTATTGGCATTTTGGCGTTGACACGCCTCGTGAAATGCGGTAACACTGCGAAATCAAGGAAAAAGCTGTTATTTAAAAAGTAGATTAGAGCAATAGGAGGCTGAGATGTTGGATA
The DNA here is from genome assembly GCA_004298725.1 of bacterium. Taxonomy (GTDB): domain Bacteria; phylum Desulfobacterota; class GWC2-55-46; order GWC2-55-46; family GWC2-55-46; genus SCQA01. The sequence continues at coordinate 6,332 of SCQA01000282.1, read as the reverse complement.
ACAACATGAAGATATTAGTGGTTGACGATTTTTCCACGATGCGAAGAATTATAAAGAATATTCTGCGCGAGATCGGCTATCACAACGTTGAAGAGGCCGAAGACGGGGCCAAGGCTCTTGAAAAGCTGAAGCTAACCCCTTTCGATTTTGTGGTTACCGATTGGAACATGCCTAATATGCCCGGAATCGAGCTTTTAAAGGAAATCAGGAAAGACCCTGAGCTAAAGGCCATACCGGTTTTGATGGTAACGGCCGAGTCTCAAAAAGAAAACGTGGTGCAGGCCGTCGAGGCCGGAGTTAATAATTACATTGTTAAACCGTTTACGGCAACGGCTCTTAAAGAGAGGATTGACCTTATAATTGAAAAGGTCAGAGCGCACGAGTAGAGGTCGTTTATGCGCTCCGGGTTTCGCGTAAAAATAACGGGTGTTGGAGCGCGGTTTGCTTTAATAAGCCGGCCCGCAAGCAGAGACGCCTGTTAGTCGCGCTTTATTTATTCGTCAATTGTTAACGCCGTTACTTTTTTGGCTTTACAAGGAGATTGCCATGAGCGACAAAGATTGGAACGCGGTGCTCACAAGAATAAGAAATGAGCTATCAGACCTTGCTCATTACGTTGACAACGCGAGAAAAGGCATAGAGAGCCTTGAAACAACGGTCAAGCTCAGCACGGAGAAGTTTCCCGAGGCGTCGCGGAATTTAAGTTCCATCACCGGAGACCTCGAAACCGCCGCCAACAGCATTATAACGATACTTGAAGGCATGATAGGCGACGCCGACAAGGCGCAACGCCTTATCAGCGAGCTTGCCTCATATAACGCGGCCATCCCCGGAGACAGGCGCGCGCGATTCGACGCCCTTATTAAAGAGCTTGACGCTTTAAATTCCGGCGGCAAGGCGGCTACGATGGATATGTTTACTTTCGTCTCTTTTCACGATCTTTCAGGGCAGAAGCTGAAAAAAGTAATGGATTCGCTTGCCACGGTCGAGACCAAAATAGCCGAGCTCGCGCAAGGTTTCGGTTTTGACGAAGGGGCGGCTCAGGCAAAGACCGGAGTTCATGAACACTCCAAGGTAAGTCAGGACGCCATAGACATGCTTTTAAAACAGAAGCTCGGACAGTAATGGAGTATGGCGCCGCGCCGCCTTTGTTATAATGGCGCAAATCGCGGCGTATGATAAAAAATAGGCAAACGCCGGAGACGACATGACCTTTGCATCTTCTGAAATGGAAGAGATAATAAACGACTTTGTCGTCGAATCAGTCGAGTCGCTCTCTTCGCTTGACCACAAGTTTGTTGAGCTTGAAAAAAACCCGGGCGACAGGGCGCTATTAAACGAAGTATTCAGAGCCGTCCACACTATTAAAGGAGCCGCCGGTTTTTTGGGGCTTAAGCAGATAGTCGAGGTTACGCACGCCGCCGAAGAAATATTAAACAGGCTTAGAAAAGGCGACATGGACATGGACGCGTTTGTCATGGACGCCATTCTACATTCCATAGACGTCATAAAAGTACTGATTCGCAACGTAAAGGAAAAAAACAACAGGGAAGAGGAGATCCGCCCGCTTCTTTCACTTCTTAATTCCATCCTCGGAACCGCAACCGTTGTCTCTGCTCCGTCTACTGCTCCAGCTCGGGCTTCTGAGCCGGAGCCTGTTTCAGCCGCGCCGTCCGAACAACAGGCCAGCGCGCCTGATTTGCCTGAACCATCGTTATCCGCCGCGGCGGCGGCAGGCGCGTTTGATGAAAAACTGACATACGGCAGGCGTACCGAGGACAAAGAGCACAACATACGCGTTGACATTGACAGGCTTGACTCCGTTATGAACCTTATCGGAGAGCTTGTCCTTTCAAGAAATCGCATGGTGACGCTTGGTGCGCGGATGCAGAATGCCGTTGTTGAGGACGATTTATTTACCCAGTCGAGCGACGCCATATCGCAATTAGACCTTGTTACCACCGACCTTCAGCTTGCCGTAATGAAGATGAGGATGCAACCCATAGCCAAAGTTTTTAACAAGTTTCCAAGGCTTGTGCGCGACCTCGCGAGGCAGAGCGGCAAAGAGGTGGAACTGCTTATTACCGGTGAAGAGACCGAGCTTGACAAAACCGTCATTGAAGAAATCGGCGACCCTCTTGTTCATCTCATTAGAAATAGCATTGACCACGGTATTGAGACATCCGCCCAAAGGGAGGTAGCGGGCAAGCCTTCCAAAGGCATATTAAGCCTTAGCGCTTATCAGGAGGGTCAGCATATCATTGTTTCTGTTTCTGACGACGGCAAGGGCATAGACCCTGACGCGGTGCGCGCCGCGGCTGTTGAAAAGGGGCTTGTAAGCGCGGAAGAAGCCGCGAGAAAGAACCGGAAAGAAGCAATTAACATGATTTTCATTCCAGGCTTCTCGACCGCTAAAAGCGTAAGTTCCATTTCAGGCAGGGGCGTCGGCATGGACGTGGTTCACACTAATATTTCAAGGATAAACGGAAGCATACACGTTGAATCTGAAGTCGGCAAAGGCACAAGAGTTGTCTTCCGCCTGCCTCTTACGCTTGCCATAATTCAGGCGCTTACCGTACAGGCCGGAGGCGAGGTTTACGGCATTCCGCTTTCAACCGTGGTTGAGAATATTCGCGTCACGCATGACGGAATAAAGTCAATTGACGGCAAAGAGGTTATTCATATCAGGGAAAGGGTCTATCCGGTTGTTAGGCTCTCCGCGCTTATTTCACGCGGTGTAAAAAAAACGTCCGGCGCGGAAGATTCCGGCTGGAAGTACATAGTTATTATCGGCGTAGCCGAGAGGTACATGGGGCTTCTCGTTGATAGGCTTCACGGACAAGAGGAAATAGTCATGAAGTCAATGGGCGATTATTTAAAGGGCACACAAGGAGTGGCCGGAGCGTGTATAAACGGCAGCGGAAAGGTGATACTTATACTTGACGTTGCAAGCTTGATGGAATCGGCCTGCGGAGTAAGGCTTGCGGTATAAGCCGCATTAAAGCAGTCAGCGGAAATACGGAGGATGTTTCAAGCTTGGCAAAGATAAAGGTTCTTGTTGTGGATGATTCGGCTTTTATGAGGCGCATCATCCGGCAGATGATAGAGTCCGACCCGGACATTGAAGTTATAGGGGCGGCGCGGGACGGAAGGGAAGGCGTTGACATGGCCATGGCTTTAAAGCCGGATGTGATAACCATGGATATAGAAATGCCGAGGATGGACGGCATGGAGGCCACTGCCATAATAATGGACAGGCTTCCCACGCCGATAATCATAATAAGCTCGCTTTCAATTGACGAAGCCCGCGCCACGCTTGACGCGCTTGACAAAGGGGCCGCCGATTACATAGCCAAAAATCTCGTCAACACCGCGCTTGACGTTGTGAAGATTCAAGACGAGCTTGTGTCTAAGATAAAAGCAGTGGCGCGGCGGAAGCACAAATATGTCCGGCCCGAAGGACGGCATGAAGCACTACAGCTTGTCGAGCGCCGCGACGGTTTCGCCACGCAAAAAATAGCTGTCGTGGCTATCGGGGCTTCCACCGGAGGGCCGCGCGCGGTGCAAGAGGTGCTTTCACGTCTGCCGGCGGATTTGCCAACGTCGTTTATAGTCGTGGTGCATATGCCAAAGGCCTTTACCGGCGCGTTTGCCGAGAGGCTTGACGGCATTTGCCCCTTGAAAGTTAAAGAGGCCGAAGACGGCGAGACGATAAAGCACGGGCATGTTTTTGTCGCTCAAGGCGGCACTCAAACAAGGGTTGTTAAAAAAGGCGTAACTGATTTTTCAGTTGTCATCTCCGATGAGCCTCTGTTGTCGATTTACAAGCCGTGCGTTGACATAACGTTCGGTTCCGTCGCGGACGCGTACCCGGGCAGGTCAATGGGCGTGATACTTACGGGTATGGGGCACGACGGCATGGAAGGCATGAGGCTTATAAAAGAAAAAGGCGGAAAGACCATAGCCCAGAATGAACAGACGTGCATTATCTACGGCATGCCAAAGGCCGTTATTGACGCCGGCCTCGCGGATAAAGTGGCTCCGCTTGAAAATATAGCCGGTGAAATAGTTAATATGATTTAACGAAAAAAGCAGTGGCGAGTGGTTAGAAGATGGTGGGTAGGAGTTTCAACGGCGGTGGCAAGTGTAGTATCGCAAAGCAGAGAGACGTGGTTTTACTTCCCCCTTTTTTTAAAGAGGGACAGAGGGGGATTATAAGTTGTTATTTTTATTGTTCTCGCGCTCCAGCGTCCATGTTACGCTCAAGTTACGGTTCTTCTTGACACAGCCGTATGGACGGTGTACATGTTTAGTATATGAAAATCAAAGCCGTGCGCTACATTAACCTATAGAAATTCTCCTATAGAAATAGGGCGCGTTAACGTATATTGCCGTGCTTACGGCACGTGATGTTTTAACGGTTTTTTATTCGTGATGAGCCGTTTTAATGCGGCATGCAAACAATTACAACATGACAAGTTTACAGGAGGAAGTAATGAACAATAAAAAAGGCGCCGACGCAAAAGAGCTTCTTCAGCTTGTGACCTTCAAGCTCGGAAAAGAAGAATATTCACTCGATATACTCAGCGTGCAGGAAATTATACGGCACATGGAAATAACGCGTGTGCCTAACGCGCCTGTTTTTGTCGAGGGCGTTATAAATCTGCGCGGCAGAGTGATACCGGTTTTAGATCTTAGAAAGCGCTTCGGCCTCGGAGCTGAAGAAATGACGGCTCAGGCGCGCATTATCGTGGTGGATATAGGTTCAAAGACGGTCGGTTTTAGGGTTGATTCGGTATCTGAAGTGCTCAGGTTAGACGCCGACAAGGTTGAACCGCCGCCGACCTTAACGTCGAGTATCGGTTCGGAATACATAAAAGGCGTAGGCAAGCTTGACGAGAGGCTTATAATACTTCTTGACGTGGCGCATGTGCTTACTTCAATTGAGAAGGAAAGCCTGAACGAAGTTTCAAAGGCAGTGGCGTAGAGACAGGGTTTAACCTTTCTCTGTATTGATGCGGCTGTTCTGCCAATCATCAGACCAGCGGCTAAGGCCGTCGGCGGAATCAGACTACTAATTTTTAAAATATATCAGCCTGTTGCTTTTCCGTGCAGTATATTAAAATCTGATTGGCCGAAATGAGTATATTTTTAATACGTGTAGGCCTTGTATTTCGAGATGATTTTAAAATTTTTCTTTACGTGGAGTTCCAAGAGATTTAATACATCCGCAAAAATATCATCAGGCATGCTCAGGCGTATTTTTCTAACGCGATAATGCGGTTCTGTTCATTACGATACATTAACCTTTAAATAAAGATGCTTTAAACATCAGTGAGGAGGGTGGCTGTCATGAATTTGCACTCCATCAAGTCAAGGTTCCTCGGTAGTTATTTTTTCATTATTTTGCTTCTTGTGCTACAGCTTCCGCTTATGTATTTTCTCGTCGTGGGCATGAGCAAAAAGTATTCGCAGGTGGAAGAGGCCGCGACGCTGAAAAAGCGGGCCATTGAGATAAGCTACATTCTTAACCGGCATATCATGAACGGAGAAGAAGAGCTTGAACAGGTGTTTTTGAAGCTGAAGGCGGAGTACAGCAAGGCTATAGAAGACATGAAAACCGGCACTAAGGACGTAGAGGCCATTACCGATCCTGTCGCGCTGGTAAAGCTTGAGGAGCTTGGCAAAAAGTGGGAGCCGATGAAGGCGGCCTTTCAAGACGCCATGGATCACGGCGACAAACTTAACATTGTAACTCTTGAAATGGAAAAGACTACCTACCCGATGGTTGAAAGCCTTAATGCCGTTGTCGCAAGTTTTGTCGCCCTTAACGATAAGTCGTATTCAAACAACATAGATCAAGCCGGACTTGAGAGGATGCGCAGTGTAAGAATGGCGTATCTTTATGAGCGCTACGCGCGTTCTAACGTTGAGATAAACGAAGTTTCAGCGGACATTACAAAGACCATGGCTGATTTTGAACGCACCTTTGACGGTTTGAAAAACGGGTCTGACGCGTTGAACCTCAGGCCTGCCGTCGGAGAGGTGTTAAATTACAAGTTAAGGACCGCTGAAGAGCTTTGGCTTAAGAGAAAGGCGCTGATACAAGAGGGGATGAAAAAGAGAGACCAATTCAGGGATAAGATTACCGAGCTTTCAAATATTCATACACCGCAGTTGCTTGCCGCCGCCGACGAGCTTACGAGGGTAATAGGATCAAGGGCGCAGAGTTCCGCTTATTTCGGGTTGATTTTAATGGCAATCGCCGTTGGCGTTTCAATACTTCTCGCTCTCTTTTTTATTTGGATGACGAACCATCATGTAATTTTGCC
>SCQA01000281.1 GCA_004298725.1 bacterium | reverse complement strand
GCCCTTTTTCCCGATCTCTTTGTTAGGACGAAATAAAAATGCTCACATATTCGCATTATGCTCCGCTTTTTATTTCGCCCCGCCTCGACCTCGGAAAAAATTTCTAATTTTTAGAGACACCCTTAAGTTAAAATATCATTTTCATATATTAGGTGTTTCTTTTTTATTGTCAAGTTATTGCATATCAATGGTCAAATCGCCGGTTTTCCCGGATACTCGTATTTTCAAAAAATGGCTGTCTAAGACCTCGTTCCTTAGGTTGACTACCTGCTTAAAATTCCTTAGTTTTTTCTTGACAAAAGCGCATATCAGGAATATAGTTTGTGCATCTGGTGGTATAAAGTGGTATAAAGTGGTACGAAGTGCTTTTGTGCGGCTTATGTTGCTGTTTTAATTAGTTCTAAATTTATTTGCGACTGCTCATTTGCGAGAATACCGGCATTTAAACCGAACGGATAAGGAAAAATGTTCAGAGGCAGGTTTGAGCATACCATAGATGGCAAGGGACGTCTAAGCATACCTTCAAAGTTCAGGGAAACGCTTAGCGAGCGCTACGACGCCCGTCTTGTGCTTACGGCTTATGACGGATGTTTAATGGCGTATCCTTTTGCCGAGTGGCAAAAGCTTGAAGAGAAGGTTGCGGCGCTTCCGGAATTTAATAAGGACACGCGATTTTTCCTGCGGCATTTTTATTCAAGCGCAACCGATTGCGCCATAGACAAGCTTGGCAGGCTACTTGTACCGCCGACGCTTCGCAGTTACGCAAAGCTTACCGCGGACGTCGTGCTCGTCGGCGCGATAAAGAGCATTGAAATATGGAGCAGGGGCGAGTGGGAAAAGGCCGCGTCCGCGGTAAGCTCCGAAGACATAGTCAATTCAATGCAGAGGCTCGGGCTGTGACATGTTTACTCATATTCCGGTTATGGCGCGCGAAGCGGTTCATTACCTCGCTTGCGCTCCCGGCGGCGTGTACGTTGACGGCACTCTTGGCGGGTGCGGCTATGCGCTGGAGATATTAAAGGCAAGCGCGCCAAACGGCGTGCTTATAGGAATAGACAGGGACATTGACGCGCTAAAAGCCGCCGAGGAGACGTTAAGGCCGTTTAAAGACAGGGTGTTCTTAGCGAAAGAGAATTTCAAGAATCTGCGGAAGGTGCTTCTATCAAACGGCTTAAACGCGGCGGACGCGATAGTATTAGACCTTGGCGTTTCGTCCCATCAGCTTGACACGGCTCGGCGCGGTTTTAGCTTTCGTTTTGACGCGAGGCTTGATATGCGCATGGACACAAGTTCAACACAAACGGCACACGACCTCGTAAACACGCTCGGCAAAGACGAACTTGAGCGGATATTGAAAAATTACGGGGAAGAGAGGTTCGCGCGCTCTATTGCCGCGGCCATTGAAAGGGCGCGTTCTTTTAAGCCGATAGAAACTACGAGCGAGCTTGCGCGAATAATCTCGTCTGCCGTACCGAAGAGGTTTCATTCGAAGAACATTCACCCTGCCACGAAGAGCTTTCAGGCGTTAAGAATAGTTGTAAATTCCGAGCTTGACGACCTGAAAGACGGAATTAGCGCGGCAACAGGAGCGCTTAAAAAAGGCGGCAGGCTTGTGGTGGTGTCTTTTCATTCGCTTGAAGACAGGATTGTCAAGGAGACTTTCCGGGAGATGGCTTCCACGTGCGTTTGTCCGCCGCGCTTTCCACAGTGCGTGTGCGGCAAAACGGCGTCCGTAAAGCTTGTCACTAAAAAGGCCGTTAAGCCGCAAGATGACGAGTTGCGGGCTAATCCGAGGGCGAGAAGCGCCCGGTTAAGGGCAATTGAAAAGTTGTAAGCCTCTTTAGCGGGTTGGGTTGAGCCGCGTGTAACCAGACAATAATGTTTTTGCAGTTTCAAAAGTATCTTCGCCACGGAGGCGGTTATGCAACATATGCTTGGCAAGAAGATGGCCATGTCCGGCGTGCTTATCGGGCAGGATGTAAAGACGAGACGGGACCTTAACGACATGAGTTATCTTTACTCGGTCTTGTTCTTCGTGCTTGTGAGCGTATTGGTGCTTTTAGGTTATCTGTGGGCGCGCATAACCGTGGTGCAGACAGGCTACGCCATATCAAAGGCCAATACCGAAAGAAGCGCCCTGGTTGAGCGGAACAGGCGGCTTAAAATTGATTACGCAAGGCTTAAGAGCCCGGAGAGAATAGAGAAAATAGCGTCAACGGAACTGAACCTCGCGCGTCCTAAGGCCGAGCAGATAGTAATATTGAAATAACCATGAAAGGCGCTAAAAAAGAGGGTGGTTTTTCAAAAGGCCGCGTATGGCTTGTCGTATCCGTGTTTGTTTTGCTCTTTTCGGCGGTGTTATACAAGGCTTTCTCGCTTCAGGTCCTCGACCAACGAGGGCTTAAAAAGATGGCTTTGAATCAGCACAACAAGACTCTTAACGTTCAATCAAAGCGCGGGGCGATATACGACAGAAACCTAAAGGAGCTTGCTGTAAGCATTGAGGTTGATTCCGTTTACGCGGAGCCTTCAAAAATGGACGCGCCAAAGGCGGCTGTAAGGTCGCTTAGCCGCATTCTGTCCGTTGATAACAGAGAACTTGAAAAAAGGCTCGGTTCGTCGAGGAATTTTGTCTGGTTGAAGAGGCAGGTTGACCTCAAGGAAGAGGAGAGGCAAAAGGTGACCGGTATTGAGGGCGTCGGGGTCAGAAAGGAGAGCAGGCGTTATTACCCCAATAAACAGCTTGCTTCCAACCTTATAGGCTTTACCGGAGTGGACGCCAATGGCCTTGAAGGCGTTGAGCTTTATTACGACGGCCTGCTTAAAGGCTCGTCCACGCGCATAACCGGCGAAAAGGACGCGCTGGGCAGAACACTCATTTTCGAGGATAGCGGCAAAAAGGTGCCGATAGGCGGCATGGAGGTAGAGCTTACCATAGACAAGACCATTCAGTATCACGCGGAGAGGTCTTTGAAAAAGGCCATTGAATCGTCCGGCGCAAAGGGCGGCACGGCAGTGGTAATGAACCCTGCCACCGGCGAGGTGCTTGCCATGGCAAGCCTGCCTACTTTTGACCCTAATGACATTAAAGGCTATGCGCCGCGCCAGTGGAAGAATAAGCCGATAGCGGATACGTTTGAGCCGGGTTCCGTACTGAAGCTCTTTTTAATATCAGCGGCAATTGAAGAGAACGCCATAAGCCCGGGTGAACTCTTTTTTTGCGAAAACGGAAAATACAAAGTAGCCGACAGGACGTTTCATGACATAAAAGGCTATGGCTGGCTCAGCGCCGTGCAAATAATAAAGTATTCAAGCAACATAGGGTCGGCCAAAATAGGCGAACGGCTTGGAAAGGCGCGGCTGTACAGATATTTAAAGTCTTTCGGCTTCGGCGAAAAGACCGGCATAGACCTTCCGGGCGAAACCGCCGGGGCGTTCAGGCATTTTAAAGGCTGGTCTGGCGTGACGCTTCAGACCGTATCGTTCGGGCAGGGCATCTCAGTCACGGCAATACAGCTTGCCTCCGCGCTTTCAACGGTTGCCAACGGCGGTTTTCTTATGAAGCCTTACGTGGTAAAAGCCGTGCGCGACTTGGGCGGCAATGCCGTTAACGAAACAAACCCGGTTATCGTCAGAAGGGTCATATCCGAAAAAACGGCAAAGAGAATGACTGAAATGTTAATCGGCGTCACCGAGACCGGAGGCACCGGCACAAGAGCCAAGATTGACGGTTTTGAGGTGGCGGGCAAGACAGGCACGGCGCAAAAGGCCGACCTTAAAAACGGCGGTTACCATGAAAGCGCGTACACCGCTACTTTCATGGGTTTTGTGCCTGCGCGCTCGCCAAAACTTGCCATTGTGGTTGTTCTTGACGAACCAAAGGGCGAGCACCACGGAGGCGTCGTGTCCGCTCCGGCGTTTAAAGAGATTGCTCAGGCAAGCCTTGCTTACATGGGCATATTCCCTGATTTGCCGGGCGGCGCGGTAAATCCGGCGGTGAAGGCCGGAAGTGAATCTGGCACAAAGGCCGGCGTGGTTGCTTCTGAATTGGAAAGTGTTTTGCCTGAGAAGGGCGTGCCTGATTTCACGGGAAAGACCGTAAGAAACGTGATTAAAATCGCGAAGGAAAAGTCCCTTGACGTGAATGTTACGGGAAGCGGCAAGGCTGTTTTACAGAAGCCCGGTCCGGGAAAGGCCGTGCCAGCGGACGGGCGCGTGGCGGTTTGGTTTCAGTAATGCGGCTTAAAGATATTATATCGGCGCTTAAACCCGGCGCGCAATGCGTAAACTGGATTGATGCAACGGATGAAATTGAAATAACCCGGGTAGCGTATGACTCGCGCGCGATAGAGCGCGGCAACAAAGGCGTGATATTCGCGGCAATACCCGGCGAGCACGAGGATGGAAGCTCATTTGCAAAAGACGCGGTCAGCCGGGGGGCTGTCGCGGTGCTTGCAAGGGCTGCCATAGAGGGGCTTAAAGTTCCACAGGTAATAGCGGAGGATGTCAGAGGCGCGCTTGCAAAGACGGCTTCATTAGTGTACGGAGAGCCGTCAAAGAAGTTAAGGCTTGCGGGCGTTACCGGCACCAATGGAAAGACGACGATAACGTATCTTTTAGAATCAATATTTAATGAGAGCGGACGCGCGTCCGGCGTCATGGGGACGATAAGTTACAGGTACGCGGGCAAGTCAATGGAAGCGCCGCACACAACGCCGGAGGCCCCCGACCTTCAAAGTTTTTTGAAAGAAATGACGGAGCACGGCGTGACACACGTTGTAATGGAAGTATCTTCACACGCGCTGTATCAAAAAAGGGCGCACGGTTGCAAGTTTGACGTGGCGGTATTTACAAACCTTACGCATGAGCACCTTGATTACCATAAAACAATGGACGAGTACTACAGGTGCAAGGCCATGCTTTTTAAAGAGCTTTTAAAAGACGGCGCAAAAGCCGTTATCAATACCGACGACGCATGGGGCAGAAGGCTTAACCAAGAGGTTGCAAAGCCGCTTAGTTACGGCATACGAAGCAACGCTGAAATTCATCCGAAGACTTTTAGCCTTGACGGTAGCGGCATAAAGGCCGTGGTGGCTACTCCGGCAGGCGACGTTTCAGTGAATTCGTTGCTTGCCGGCGAGTACAATTTACAAAACATCATGGCGGCGATAGGCGCGGCAGTGAGCCTCGGTTGTACGCCGGATGAAATATCAAAGGGAATAACGGCGCTTAAAAGGGTGCCGGGCAGGCTTGATAAGGTCGAGTGCGGAGCCGTAGGAAAAAACTTCATTGCGTTCATTGATTACGCTCATACGGCGGACGCGCTGTCAAGGGCGCTTGGCGCGTTAAGGGCCATAGCAAAAGGCCGTGTTATAACGGTTTTCGGTTGCGGTGGAAACCGCGACCGCGCTAAACGCCCCATGATGGGCGAAGTAAGCGCAAGGCTTTCGGACATAACGATAATAACGTCCGATAACCCGCGCGATGAAGACCCTCTTGAGATTATAAAAGAAATAGAGGCTGGCATAACAGGGGGCGAGAGATTCGAGCCTTGGTCAAGCGCGGCTGTTTTGAATGGTTATACGGTTATCGCCGACAGGGCGGAGGCCGTTAAAAAGGCTGTTTCGCTCGCTCGCGATAAAGACATAATACTTGTCGCGGGCAAGGGGCACGAGGATTATCAGATAGTAAAGGGGCATAAGGCCCATTTCAGCGATTTTGAGGCGTTAAGTCACGCGATAAACGAATTAAGCAAGGAGTAAACTCCATGAATGTATCAGAGCTTGTAGAGGCCATAGGCGCGGCGGTAAAACGGGGCGCCGGCACGTTTGAAGTCAAAGGCATATCAACCGATTCAAGGACGGTAAAGAAGGGCGACGTATTTTTCGCGTTGAAAGGCCCTAACTATAACGGCCACGCGTTTGTAAAAGACGCGTACGCTAAGGGCGCTATAGGCGCGGTGGTGGAAATTATACCGGGCCTTGACCCTTCCAAAACATACAATGTAATGGTCGTAAGAGATACCTTGCGGGCGCTTGGCTACCTTGCCGGTTATGTAAGGGGACTTTATAAAATTCCGCTTATAGCCGTAAGCGGAAGTTCCGGCAAGACCACAACCAAGGATATGATAGCGGCGATAATGATGACGTCAAGGCCGGTTTTAAAGACCGAAGGGAATAAAAATAACCTTATAGGCCTTCCACAGACGTTACTTAGGCTGACGTCCGCGCACAAGACCGTTGTGGTGGAACTTGGCGTTAGCGAGCCGCGCGAGATGGAACAACTCGCCAATATCTGCAAGCCTGACGTAGCCGTTATTACGAACATAGGCAGGGTGCATCTTGAGACGCTCGGCACGCTTGAAGGCGTAGCCAAGGCAAAGGCGCCGTTATTTGAATATTTAAAAGATGGCGGAACAAAGGTGGTAAACCTTGACGATCCGTGGACGCTGAAGATTGATTCCATTATGAAGCCGGACGCTAAAAGGATTACATTCAGCCTGAAAGAGAAGGCCGACGTGCGCGTTTTGGGCTACAGCCTTGACCCCGCGCTTTTGGCGCTTGGCATTGAACTTGACGTAAGGGGCGCGACTCTAAAGGTTCAGTTGCACTCTCCGGCGGTTTGTAACGTCGCTAATGCCGCCGCGGCAACGGCGGCCTCGCTTGCGGCTGGTGCCACGATTGCAGAAATACAGCAAGGGCTTAACATGTTCGCTCCGTCCACCGGACGCATGGAAGTGATAAAGGCCATGGGCGCGACTATTATAAATGACACGTATAATTCAAACCCGGAGGCGGTAATATCCGCGCTCTTGACGTTAAAAAGCGCCGCGGGCGGAAAGATCGCCGTTTTGGGGGATATGCTCGAGCTTGGCGCCGCGTCGGAAGAAGCACACAAAGAGGTCGGCAGGGCGGTTGCGAATACAGGCGTCAGCGGGCTTATAGCAATAGGCGCGTTCTCAAAAAACATTATTGAAGGAGCAACCGGAGCAGGGCTTTCCGCCAAGCGCGCCTTGGCGTTTGAATCGAAAGCAGAGGCGTTATTGGCGCTTAGAGCGATGATAAAAGACGGCGACACGGTGCTTGTAAAAGGCTCAAGGGGCGTGGCCCTTGAAGAAATAGTGGAAGGACTTAAAAAGGCCTGACAGGCCGCGGAGAGAGATGCTTTATTACTTTTTATTCCCGCTTGCGAAGTATCATACGATATTCAACGTATTCCAGTATATCACCTTCAGGACGATATACGCGGCGGTTACGGCCCTTGTTTTGTCGTTTCTGCTCGGGCCGTATTTTATAGAGAAGCTCCGCGCTTTGAACGTAGGCGAAGTTGTCAGAACGTACGTTCCATCCGGGCACGGGCAAAAGCAAGGCACCCCGACAATGGGCGGGGTCATTATTCTTCTTGTTGTTTTAATCTCCGTTTTTTTATGGGGAAATCTTTCAAACATGTATGTTTGGCTTATGGCTTTTGTGACCGTTGGCATGGGGCTTATAGGATTTATTGACGACTACAGCAAGGTTGTCAAAAAGAAAAAAGGCGGCATGAGGGCTTGGGTAAAGTTCTTCTGGCAGGTGGTGGTGGCGCTTGTTGCCGCGCTGGTGCTTTACTACCTTAAATTCGATACCGTTGTGACGATACCGTTTTTAAAGGACGTGCGCTTTGATCTCGGGCCGTTTTACGTGCCCTTTACCGTAATAGTCATAGTGGGCGCGTCCAACGCCGTAAACCTTACCGACGGCCTTGACGGGCTTGCCATCGGGCCGATGATAATTTCGGCGGCGACTTATATGCTTTTTGCGTATCTTGTGGGCAATTTGAAGATTTCAAATTACCTTCACATAATGTACGTGCCAAAGGTCGGAGAGCTATCCGTATTCGCCGGAGCGATGGTCGGCGCGAGCCTCGGCTTTCTTTGGTTCAACACCTATCCGGCGCAGATATTCATGGGGGACGTAGGTTCGCTTTCCCTTGGCGGCGCGCTCGGCACGCTTGCCGTATTCACCAAACAGGAGGCGCTTCTTGTGATAGTGGGCGGCATATTCGTGGTTGAGGCGCTCTCCGTTATATGTCAGGTGGCGTCCTTTAAGCTTACCGGAAAGCGGGTCTTCGCCATGGCGCCGATACACCACCATTACGAGCTTAAAGGCTGGCCTGAGCCGAAGATAATAGTAAGATTTTGGATAATTTCAATAATGCTGGCGCTTCTCGCCATAAGCACTTTAAAGATAAGATGAACGGCGGAGCAAGAAATACCGTGAAGTTCGCCGCGGAGCTTAAGAAGACAATTGGCAGAAGTTTTCTTGTGGTTGGGCTTGCCTCAACCGGAATTGCCGTATCAAGGTTTCTTGTTAAGTGCGGCGCGCGCGTTATTGGCACGGACATGCGCGATATTTCGGCCCTGCCGGGAGCAAGCGAGCTTAAAGAACTTGGCGTAGAGGTTGAAACCGGAGGCCACAAAGCGGCGCTTAAGTCAAAGCCCGAAGTTGTTATTGTAAGTCCGGGGGTGCCCAGAGACCATGAAGTGCTTACTCAGGCAGGCAAACTCGGAGCCGAGGTTATAAGCGACGTTGAGTTTGCTTGGAGGTTCATGGACGCGCCGGTGCTGGCCGTTGCCGGAACCAACGGCAAGTCAACCACGACCGAACTTCTCGGAGAGGTTATGACAAAAGCCGGACACAGCGTCTTTGTAGGCGGCAATATAGGCACTCCGGCGATAGAGTACGCCGAGGCAATGCTTGAAAAAGGCATAAACTACGAGTTTGCGGTGCTTGAAATATCGAGCTTTCACCTTGAAACCATTGCTACGTTCAGGCCGCGTGTAGGCGTGCTTTTGAATATTACGGAAGACCACCTTGACAGGTACAAAGACTTTGACGACTACGCCAAAACGAAGTTAAGGCTCTTTGAAAATCAGGTGCGCGGCGACTTTGCGGTTGTAAACGCGGATGACGCCGTAATAGCCGGATATATTGAAAGGGGCGCGCTTGGCGGCAACGCCAAGCTTGTGAAGTTTTCTTCGTCCGGGTCTATTGAAAATGGAATATTCTTGAAAGGTAGTGAGATTATATACGGCAGTGAAACGTACCCTGTAGCCGGCTTTAAGCTTAAAGGGCTTCATAATATGGAAAATATTATGGCTGTTATAGCGTCGGGCCGGGCGGTGGGTGTGCCCCGGCAAAGCATACTCGAGTCTGTTAATTCGTTTGAAGGCCTTAGCCACAGGATGGAGTTTGTGCGCGAGTTTGACGGCGTGACTTACGTGGACGATTCCAAGGGGACAAACATAGGCGCGTTGCAGATGGCGTTAAAAGGGATTGGCGCGCCGGTTGTGCTTATCGCGGGCGGCAGGGACAAGGGCGGCGATTACAGCGTGCTTGCTTCACTTATAAAACAAAAAGTCAAGGCGATGATTCTTATAGGAGAGGCGCGTTTTAAAATATTTAAGTCGCTTGGCGGCCTTACGGATACCGTTATGGCTATTTCCTTTGAGGAGGCCGTGAATACGGCAAGGTCAAAGGCCGGAGTGGGGGATACGGTGCTTCTCTGTCCCGCGTGTTCAAGCTTTGACATGTTCAAAAGCTACAAAGAGCGCGGAGAGCGCTTCAGGTTGTTGGTGGAGGCATTTTGACAGGCACAAGAGACACCGACAGGCTTCTTATAATAACGACGTTCATACTCGTTGCCGTCGGCGTGGTTATGATCTATTCCACCAGTTCCATAATGGCGGTTAAGAGGTTCGGAAGCGAATACTTCTTCGTTAAAAAACACGTTGTTTATTTTGCCGTCGGGTTGGCGGCGCTTTTGGCGGCTATAAAGATACCGTACAGGTTTTACTTTAAGGCCGCTTACCCTGTGTTGGCCATATCCGCCATAGCTTTGATATGTATTTATATTCCAGGGCTTGGTGTAAAGGTGGGCGGCGCGAAACGCTGGGTAAGGCTTGGGCCGCTGACGTTTCAACCCTCCGAGCCGGCAAGGCTTGCCGTGGTTATGTTTCTGGCGTATTCGCTTGCTTCAAAGGGCGGCAGGATACGGCAATTTTCAACAGGGCTTTTGCCTAATCTTGTAATGCCCGGCATTATAGCGGGGCTTATTTTGCTTGAGCCTGACTTCGGCACGGCGGCTACCATTGCGGCGCTTGTGTTTATACTGACGTTTCTGGCGGGTGCGAGGTTTTTTAAGCATCTTCTGCCTCTTGCGGTTTCGGGCGGCGTAATAGGTTACGCGGTAGTGCATCACTTCAGTTATATGATGAACAGAATAGCCGTATTTCTTGACCCGTGGAAAGACCCTGCCGGGGCCGGCTTTCAAATAGTGCAGTCGCTTATAGCGTTCGGTTCAGGCGGCATTTACGGCGTGGGGCTTGGCCAGGGAAAGCAAAAGCTTTTTTACCTGCCGGAGGCGCATACGGATTTCATTCTCTCCGTTATAGGCGAGGAGTTCGGGTTTATCGGCGTAGGCGGCGTAATGGCGTTGTACGCGGCGTTTTTGTACTGCGGAGTGAGCATAGCTTTAAAGGCAAAGGATATGCACGCCAAATACCTTGCCTTCGGCCTTACTTTGATGATAACGCTTCAGGCCGTAATAAACATGGCGGTTGTGCTTGGGCTTGTGCCGACCAAGGGGCTTACTTTGCCGTTTATCAGCTACGGTGGAACTTCTTTGGTTGTCAACATGGTTGCCGTGGGCATACTACTTAATATTTGGACCACGGAAAACCGCGCATAGATTTTGAATCTAAAAATGGCGGAGCATGTAATTTGAAATTAGTAATGGCGGGCGGAGGGACTGGCGGGCATCTGTTTCCGGCGCTCGCGCTTGCCGAAGAGTTCAGAAGAAGGGACTCTTCCGCGGAAATAATATTTGTCGGCGCGCGCGGCGGGCTTGAGGAGAAGGTAGTACCCAAATACGGATATGAACTGAGGCTCTTTAACGTCGAAGGAATAAAAAGAAGAAGCGCGGCGCGCAGAGCCGTGGCCGTATTTAAAGCCGCCGGCGCGACGCTCAGGGCCGTTTCAATGCTTAGAGCGTTAAAGCCGGACGGCGTAATCGGAAGCGGGTCTTATTCGAGCGCCCCGGTGGTGTTTGCCGCGCGGGTTCTCGGCATAAAGACTGCGATACTTGAGCAAAACGCTTTACCCGGCCTTACCAACAAGGTGCTTGGCAGGGTGGTAATGAAGATATACATAGCGTTCCCGGAGGCTCGCGGTTTTTTCCCGGCCTCGCGCACTGTTTTATCAGGCAACCCTTTAAGAAGGCAGTTACTTGAAAAGCTGGCGGCTAAGGGGGGCGGTAAAGATGCGGGCGGAAATGGCAGGGATGAAAAGTTCACAGTATTTGTATTCGGCGGAAGCCAGGGCGCAACCGCGATAAACGCGGCGTTTTTGGACAGCCTTGAGTACCTTGCCGACATAGGCGCCGGAATAAGGATAATCCACCAGACCGGTGAAGAGGGTTTTCACTTGGCTGAAGCCGCGTACAGGAGAAAAAAGATTAAGGCCGGCATATACAGGTTCATAGACGACATGGCCGGAGCTTACGCCGCGTCGGACCTTGTCGTATGCAGGGCCGGAGCGACGTCAATAGCTGAAATAACGGCCTTCGGCCTTGCCTCCGTACTTGTGCCGTACCCGTTCGCGGCGGACGACCACCAAACCGTGAACGCCAAATCCTTAGAGAAGGCAGGCGCCGCGACAGTTGTAAGTCAGGATAAGCTCACAGGCAGGACATTGGCGGACGCCATAAGGCGTTATTACGCTGACAGGGCTTTTCTTAAATCAGTAAGCGCCGCGTCGCGGTCGCTTGGCAGGCCGGACGCCGCCGGAATTATAGCGGACGATTTTACAAAAGTGCTCGGCAGGGGATAAGGCAAAATGTACAGAGGAAAGATAAAGAACATACACTTTGTAGGCATCGGCGGAAGCGGCATGAACGGCATTGCCGAGGTGCTTATCAACATGGGTTACCGTGTCACGGGTTCCGATATGGCTGAGACGCCGGTTACAAAACGGCTGTGCACTCTTGGCGCGGTCATACACATAGGGCATCGCGAAGATAACGTCAAAGGGGCTGATTGCGTCGTATATTCGTCGGCGGTTAAAAAGGACAACCCTGAGATTAAAGAGGCGAATTCTCGGCTTATACCGATAATACCGAGGGCCGAGATGCTCTCCGAGCTTATGCGGATGAAGTACGGCATCGCCATAGCCGGAACGCACGGGAAGACCACGACAACGTCAATGATATCCATGATACTTGCCGCCGCTAAAATGGACCCGACGATAGTCACCGGCGGAAAGTTAAACAGCCTCGGCGCCAACGCCAAGCTCGGCACCGGCGATTTTCTCGTGGCCGAGGCCGACGAAAGCGACAGAAGCTTTTTAAAACTTTCGCCTACCATAGCCGTAGTGACAAATATAGACAGGGAACATATGGAAAATTATTCAGGCATGGACGACGTAAAGGCGTCGTACCTGAGCTTTATAAACAAGGTGCCGTTTTACGGTTGCGCCGTCATATGCCTTGATCACCCTGTTTTGCAGAGCCTCATACCGGGCATAACAAGAAGGCATATTTCATACGGGTTTACGGCGCAGGCGGACGTGCACGCGAGAAACATAAGGCATGACGGCATGGAGACTTCGTTTGAGGTCTGGTACAACCGCGCTAACGCCGGAGTTATTACGCTGAAACTTCCAGGCGAGCATAACGTGTATAACGCGCTTGCGGCAGTCAGCGTGGCGCGCGAGCTTGCCGTTCCGTTTGCGGAAATTAAGGAAGGGCTTGAAGGGTTTACCGGCGTCGAGCGCAGGTTCCACGTAAGGGGAGAAGCCGCGGGAGTTATCGTGGTTGACGACTACGGGCATCACCCCGAAGAGATAAAGGCGGTGCTTCGCGCCGCGAAAAAAGGCTTTACCAACAGGCTGGTGGTGGTCTTTCAGCCGCACAGGTACTCAAGAACAAAAGATTTATTTCAAGAGTTCCTTTCCGCTTTTAACGACGCGGAAAAACTCGTGCTGACGGACATATACGCGGCGGGCGAAGAGAAGATTGAAGGCATAAGCGGAGAGGCTTTATATAAAGGTATAAAGGCCTACGGGCATAAAGATGTTTCGTTTTGCCCAAGCGTAAGCGAAATGCCGGCGTTTCTTGACGGCGTTGTAACCTCCGGCGACATGGTTATTACGCTCGGCGCGGGCGACGTGTGGAAGACGGGCGTTGAACTGCTTGAGCTTTTGAAAAAGAGAAAAGGTTAAAAAACAAGGCGGCTACGTGGCGGAACAAAAAGGCGGCACGCAATTTACGCTCTTCTTCATACAGCGCTTCAAGGGTAAGGTACTCTTTAACGTGCCTATGTCAGCGCATACGTCGCTTAATATCGGCGGTAGTGCCGATGTTATGGCGTTTCCGCAGGACGAGGCCGACCTTAAAGATCTGATTCAGTTTGCCGAGGCCAAGGGCTTTCAGTTTTATATAATCGGCGCGGGCACTAATTTGCTTGTCAGGGACAACGGCATAAGGGGCATAGTCATAAATATGACCGAGGGTTTTAACGGCATTACATGGCTCGATAAAACAAAGGCCGTGGTGGGCGCCGGGGTCAAGCTTAGCCAGCTTTTAAACGGTTGCAAGGAACGCGGGCTTGGCGGGCTTGAATTCGCCTGCGGCATACCCGGTACCGTGGGCGGCGGAGTTGCGATGAACGCGGGCGCGTACGGCGGCGAAATGAAGGATGTTGTTGACGGCGTTGAGATTGCCGGTAAAAAAGGACAGCGCGGTTTTTTATCAAAAACCGAGCTTAATTTTTCATACAGGCGCGCCGAGATGCCCAGGGGCGCGGTTATCGTCCGGGCACATATGAGTTTCGTCAGCAGAACGCCCGAAGAAATAGGCGAGAAGATAAAAGAGTTTAGGGAACGCAGAAAAGCCTCGGCCCAGATTACGTCACCGAGCGCTGGGTCAATATTTAAAAACCCGGAAGGGTTAAGCGCCGGAAAGCTTATAGAAGAAGCAGGGTTTAAGGGTATGCGGCTTGGCGGAGCCAAGGTCAGCGAGGCGCACGCTAATTACATAGTAAACGATGACGGCGCAAAGGCAAAAGACGTGCTTACGCTCATGGCGGAAATACGTGACAAGGTCTACGCCAAAACAGGCGTTCTGCTTGAGCCGGAAATAAAGGTGCTCGGTGAAGACTGAAATTGCCAAGGCGGCCAATACGGGCGGTCTTTCAAAAAAGAAGAAGGTCGGCGTGCTTATGGGCGGCGTATCCGAGGAGCGCGAGATTTCGCTTCGCACGGGCACGGCGGTTCTAAACGCTTTGCTCGATTTAGGCTACACGGTCTCGGCCATTGACGCCGGAGCCGACCTTCCGGCGCGCGTGGCTGAAGAGGGCATAAAGACGGCGTTTATCGCGCTTCATGGGCGCTTTGGAGAGGACGGTTGCGTACAGGGGCTTCTGGAGGTGATGGGTATTCCATATACCGGAAGCGGAGTGAGGGCGTCGAGCATTGCCATGGACAAGCTGACGGCGAAGAAGATTTTCGAGTATCACGGCATTCGCACGCCGAAACTGTCAACCGGCACAGGCAAATTTAAATTACCGCTTATGGTGAAGCCGGCAGGTCAAGGCTCGGCAATAGGCATAAGTGTTGTAAGAAAAAAGGCCGGGCTGAAGGCCGCGGTTACTGCGGCAAAGGCATACGGCTCCGGCGTTGTAATTGAGGAATTTATCGAAGGCAGGGAGCTGACCGTGGCGGTGCTTGATAAAGAAGCGCTTCCGGTAATAGAGATACGCCCCAAAGGCGGGCTTTACGACTATAAAGCCAAATATACGTCCGGTATGACGGACTTTGTAGTGCCTGCCAAGCTCAAAAAAAGCGCAGAGGCGGAGGTAAAGCGTCAGGCGCTTTTGGCGTACAACGCGCTTGGGTGTTCGGGCGCGGCAAGGGTGGACATAATGCTGAGTAAAAGAGGGTTGCCTTACGTGCTTGAGGTGAATACAGTGCCCGGGCTTACGGAGCTTAGCCTCTTTCCAAAGGCCGCCGCCGCCGTCGGCATAACTTATAAGGGGCTTGTTGAAAGGATGCTTATGGGAGCGTCAACAGGCAAGTTTTGAAGGTTTAATAGGCATATGCGTATAAACAGGGGAGCAAGAAGAAATAAAAGGCTGAAAGAGCCGTTTTTGAGGAGGGCAAAAAGGTTTTTTGCCTGTTATTTAAAGCTGACGCTGGTAATTCTGGCCGTGCCGCTTGCCGGAATTAGCGGGTTTTTGGCATATAGAGAGGTTACTACAACGAAGTATCTGGCCGTGACGAGCGTAAAAATAACCGGAGCCAACCATGCTTCAAAAAAGGAAGTTCTTGAGGCTTCGGGCATAGGGGCCGGACAAAATATATTGTCCTTCAGCGTTAAGGGCGCGGAGGAAAAACTTAAGAAAAGCCCGTGGATATTTTCAGCAAGCGTGAAAAGGCGTTATCCGGGCACGGTTGATATTTTAATACAGGAGAGAGTGCCTGCGGCTATTGTAAGAATGGACGGGCTTTTTTTAATGGACGTTAATGGAGCGATATTTAAAAAAGCCTCGCATGAAGACGCAATGGACCTTCCGGTGATAACCGGGCTTAACACGGACTTTATGCGTTCCGGCGGCCTTCAGGAGGGGTTCATGGAACTTCTCGGTGTACTCAGAACAAGAAAAGGCTTTAACGCGCAGGCGGTATCCGAGATACACATCGACCCGGTTTACGGATTTTCAATATACACGCTTGAAGACGGGGTAAGGCTTGACGTGGGCATGGGCAATTTTGAGGAGAAGCTTATAAACTTTGAGCGCGTCGCCGGTTCGAGGGGCGGCGTTTTGCAGGGGATCGAGACCATGGATCTCACGCGGAGCCCTGAGGCGATAGTAAGATTTAAGTCAAAAGTCTTAAAAGAAGGCGGTGCTATATAGATGGCTAAAAGAGAGAACATAATTGTAGGGCTTGACATCGGCACCACTAAGATATGCGCCATAGCGGGTGAAAAGCTCAAGGATTCGATAGAGATAATCGGCATCGGTACGCACCCGTCAAAGGGGCTTCGAAAAGGCGTCGTGGTAAACATAGAAAGCACGGTTGAGTCAATAAGAAAGGCCGTAAAAGAAGCCGAGCTGATGGCGGGGTGCGAAATAAACAAGGTTTACTGCGGCATAGCGGGCGGCCACATAAGGGCTTTTAACAGCCACGGCGTAATAGCTATAAAGAACCGCGAGATAACACCCGCGGACGTGGAGCGCGTGATAGAGGCGGCTCAGGCCATTGTCATACCGCCGGACAGGGAGGTAATACACGTAATACCTCAGGAGTATATCGTTGACGACCAGGAGGGCATACTCGAGCCGCTCGGCATGATTGGCATACGCCTTGAGGTGAAGGTGCATATAGTCACAGCGGCTGTAACGTCCGCTCAGAATATTGTCAAATGCGCCAACAAGGCCGGCCTTGACGTTGAAGACATCGCGCTTCAGCAGATAGCCTCAAGCGAGGCGGTGCTAAGTCAGGACGAAAGGGAAATAGGCGTGGTGCTTGTTGACATCGGCGGCGGCACAACGGATATAGCGCTCTACCATAACGGCGCCATAAAATACACGACTGTCATAGCGCTTGGGGGCAATCAGGTTACAGGAGATATTTCCGTTGGGCTTAGAACCTCGACAGGCGAGGCTGAAAAGATAAAGAAGGACTACGGCAACGCCATGACGGCGCTTGTGTCGAAAGACGATGTAATAGACGTGCAAAGCGTCGGCGGCTCGAAACAGAAGAGCGTTTCAAGGCAGACGCTTTGCGAAATAATAGAGCCGAGGCTTGAGGAGATATTCGAGCTTGTAAAACGCGAGATTGTCAAATCGGGCTACAGTTCGCTGATTACAAGCGGCGTGGTGCTAACCGGCGGCACCGCCGCCATGCCAGGCATAATCGAGCTTGCGGAGCAGGTCTTCGACCTGCCTGTAAGGCGCGGCCTTCCTTCCGGCATAACCGGTCTTGTTGACGTGGTCAACAGCCCGATGTATTCAACCGGAGTAGGGTTAATCCGTTATGGAAGCAAGCACTTAAGCGGCACGGAATTTCAAAAAGGCTCGGAGAATATATTCAATAAGCTTACGGCGAGAATGAAGGGCTGGATAAATGACTTTTTTTGATTAAGGCGCGGCGGCGTTTTCAGCAGTAACAGCGCGAGGCTTCAAACCGGTAAACAAATAATCAGGAGGTGGCTATGGTATTTGACATGGAAGAGAGTTTCAACCGCGGAGCAAAGCTTAAGGTCGTGGGCGTGGGCGGGTGCGGAGGAAATGCGGTTAACACCATGATTGAGTGCGGCCTTGAAGGCGTTGAGTTTATCGCGGCCAATACCGACGTTCAGGCGCTTGCCAAGTCCGGAGCCGGTGTAAAAATTCAATTAGGGGTCTCTCTTACCAAAGGCCTCGGCGCTGGCGCAAACCCGGATGTCGGTAGAAACGCGGCCCTTGAAAGCAAGGAGACGATAAAAGAAGCCCTTGCCGGGGCAGACATGGTATTCATAGCCGCCGGCATGGGAGGCGGCACTGGCACGGGGGCAGGCCCGGTTATCGCTGAAATAGCGAGGGAAACCGGAGCGCTTGTCGTGGCAGTGGTTACCAAGCCATTCGCGTTCGAGGGCAGTAAAAAGATGCGGCAGGCCGATGACGGCTTCAGGCGGCTTAAGGAGGCCGTAGACACCGTTATAACCATTCCGAACCAGAGGCTTCTCTCGGTTGCCGGAAAAAACATGGGTTTTAAAGACGCGTTCAAAAAGGCGGATGAAGTGCTCTTTCAGGCGGTAAAGGGAATTTCCGACGTTATAACCATACCGGGAATTGTAAACGTTGACTTCGCGGACGTAAAGACGATTATGTCCGAGATGGGCCTTGCGCTTATGGGTTCAGGCGTGGCGCGGGGTGAAAACAGGGCAGAAGAGGCCGCGAGAAAGGCCATATCATCGCCGCTTCTTGAAGATATATCCATAAACGGCGCACGGGGAGTTTTAATAAACATCACCGGCTCGTCGGAAATGACCATACACGAAGTGGACGAGGCCTCTACCCTTATCAGTCAAGAGGCGCATAAAGACGTGCATATAATATTCGGCGCAGTCATTGACGAGAATATGGGCGAGGACGTGCGCGTGACCGTAATAGCGACAGGGTTCGGGAAGGAAGAAGACGCGAGAAAAGGAAAACCAATAAAAGAGGCCTTTTCAAACGCAGTTATAGTTGAAGACCTTGACGTGCCGACCGTTATAAGAAGAGAGAAATACGCGGAGCTTAAGCACGGCGAGATAAAGCGCCTTGGAAAGCTCGGCGGCTTCAATATGGACGATGAAGACTGTTACGACACGCCGACGTTTCTTAGAAAACAGGCGGATTGACGCACAGGGTTGCGTAGCGGAGTGTAACCCAAGAATATCGTAGTTGCGTCCGGGCATTGTTTGCGACTTCAAACTATTGCTATAATATCTGTTCACCCTGCGCATAGGTAACACCTTAACCTATGGACATGGGTAACGCTTGTATATGATTTCAGGCTTTATTTTGCCTGTTTCAAGTCAAGAACTCCTATATGGTGAAAGCCGAGGCATATCTCGTAAGTGGCGTCGTTTGTCTTTGTCAGTTCCGCACTCTCGCCAGTCAATAATTCCGTCAGGTAAACGCCCGAAGGTAAGACAAACAGTCGCACAAACGTTACCAGTAAGTGGCATGACGGTAAAAGCAGAATCAAAAGCAGTGATTGGCGCAAAAATGCCGTTCTTTCAGAATGGTAGTTTCAAAATCACTGCTAAATCTTTGGAAAAAACAGGGCATACAATTGAATTGGTTCTTTTATGCAAGAACATTTCCAATCAATCTGGTATTGACATAAGTAATACTTTTAGCTATACTATTAGTATGAAGATAGCCATATCAGTGCAAGATGATATATTTAAGGAATTGGAGGCGTTTGCAAAAGAACGCCATTGTTCGAGGAGCGAGATATTTAGCAAGGCTGTTAGTGAATTTCTCGAGAGAGCAAAATCACAAAGACTTTTTGACGCCTTGAACGAGGTTTATTTTGACGCGGAACCAGTTGAAGAGGCGCGGCTTCGAGAAGCGGCAAAAAAACGTTACCGCGCCGCGCTATTAAAGCAACGGTATTGAATATCAAACAGGGTGATATTTTTTGGGTTGAGCTCGGTAGCCCAAAAGGGTCTGAGCCAGGATATAGACACCCGCATATCGTAATTCAGAATAACGTATTCAACGAGAGCAGGATAAGCACCGTTGTCGTTTGTGCCCTTACGTCGAACTTAAAGAGGGGTAACGCGCCTGGAAACGTCGTCATCCGTAAAGGAGAAGGCGGGCTGAAGAAAGAAAGCGTTGTGAATATATCGCAGATCGTTACGGTTGACAAATCGGACCTGATTGAAAAGATCGGCTGTTTATCCCAAGCGAGAATCGAGCAGATAATAGAAGGTATCAAGCTCCTTATGACGCCAAGGGAGCTACATTGAACTTTAGAACAAGCGGTTTTAACCCTTAAGCCATGACGTTATGGTCTACCTGTTGTCAATCTTTATAGCGCACAGGCTTCCGCACATGGTGCATACGGAGGCGTCCTCTGGCGGGCTTAAGTCACGCACCGCTTTTGTGCGGATAGGGTCAATGGAAAGGCGTATCTGTTCATTCCAGTCGAGCGCTTTTCTTGCGCGGGCAAGTTTTTTATCAGCTTCCATAGCTCCGTTTACGCGCTTGGCAATGTCGCCCGCATGCGCCGCTATGCGCGACGCTATTACTCCTTGCCTTACGTCTTCAATTCCCGGAAGCCCAAGATGCTCAGTCGGCGTAACATAACATAGGAAATCCGCTCCGGCAGAGGCCGCAATGGCTCCGCCTATGGCCGAGGTGATGTGGTCGTAGCCGGGCGCTATGTCCGTTACAAGCGGGCCGAGCACGTAAAAAGGCGCGCCGTTACAGAGCCGCTTTTGAAGCAGGATGTTTGCTTCTATTTGATCTATGGGAACGTGCCCCGGGCCTTCTATCATCACTTGCACTCCTTCGCCAAGGCAAACTGCCGCAAGCTCGCCAAGCGTTACAAGCTCGTCAATCTGAGCGCGGTCAGTGGCATCCGCAAGGCAACCTGGCCTCAGGCCGTCGCCAAGGCTTAAAACCATATCGTATTTTTTGGCAATCTTCACAAGTCTGCCAAAGTCGTCGTACAGGGGGTTTTCCTTCTTGTTGAACTTCATCCATTCCGCCGTCAGCGCGCCGCCTCTGCTCACAATGCCCATTATGCGGCCTTGTTTTTTTATCCGCTCGACGCTCTTTTGAGTCACTCCGCAGTGGACTGTAACGAAGTCCACGCCGTCTTCCGCGTGGCGCTCTATGGCGTCGAACATATCGTCTGCGCCAAGCTCCACAAACGATTTGCCTTTTTTTCCGCTCTCAAGAGCGGCCTGATATATCGGCACTGTGCCTATGGGCACGGACGATTCGTCAAGTATGGCGCGGCGTATGGCGTTTATGTCGCCGCCGGTTGAAAGGTCCATTACCGCGTCAGCCCCGGCCTCCATTGAAACGCGGAGCTTTTCAAGCTCGTCTTCGAGGTTTATTCTGTCTTGGGAAGTGCCTATGTTGGCGTTTACTTTCGTGCGAAGCCCACGGCCCACGGCAAGCGGCTTTAATTGGCGGCGGAGAATATTTTTTACGATTATCGCCGTGCCGTCAAGAACGCGCTCTCTTATAAGCTCCGGCTGAACGCCCTCGGCAATGGCCGCTTGCTTCATTTCAGTTGTTATAATGCCCTCTTTCGCCGAGTCTATCTGAGTCATTGGGTCTCCTTTGTCTTTCGCGCTTCTTCTATAATGCCTTTGGCGCTTAGCGCCGGATCATCAGCGGCGATAATCGCTGAAATTATTGCAATGCCGTGCGCCTCTGAAATCAGGGCGGTATTGACGTTCTGTTTTTTCACCCCGCCTATGGCGAATACAGGGATGGTTACGGACTTTACAACTTCCCTCAGCTTTTCAATTCCAACCGGCTTGCCGTATCCTGCCTTTGAAGGCGTAGGCCAGACAGGCCCGAATGTTATATAATGCGCGCCGTCTTTTTCAGCTTTTATCGCCTCTTCTTTCGAGTGAGTTGATACTCCCACGATAAAACCCTTTGGAACGAACGGTAAAATGTCATTTGGCGAATAATCTGTTTGTCCAAGGTGAACGCCGTCAGCCTTTACTGCAATGGCTACGTCCGCCCGGCCGTTTATTATGAGCAGTGCTCCATGTTTCAACGTAACTTCCCTGAGAGCCTCCGCGTATTTGAAGAGTTCTTTGCCGCTTAAATCTTTCTCGCGCAGTTGAATAAGCCTTACGCCCGCTGTAAGCGCTTTTGCAACGGTTTGAATAAGGCCGTCTGCGACGCATCGGCGTCTGTCAGTTATAAGGCATAGCGTTGGCAAATTTTGTTTTGTTTGAGGCATTTGTTAAAACTAACTTATCCTTGTTATAATTTGGCCCTGCTTTTTTTTGACGTACTCGCAACAGGCGGCGACCAGAGCTTTTTAAAAATTATTATTATAACGGCTGTAAGCGCCACGCTGAGGCTTACAATTTGCGCGGCCTTTAACGGGCCTGCCATAAGGCTGTCTGCCCGGAAGTGCTCCACGATAAACCGGCCTGCTGAATAAAGCGCGATGTAGCTTGCGAAGATAAAACCGTCCTTGTGGTTTTTTTTGCGAAGCGCGAGCCAGATAAACAGGAATATCGAAAAATTGATAAAAAGCTCGTAGAGCATGGTCGGGTGTATGGGCGTATCAGGGAATTCGGCTCCGGCTATGCTTGACTTGGGAAATATTATGCCCCATGGCATTGTCGTGGGCCTGCCGTGCGCGTCGCCGTTCATGAAGTTGCCGAACCTGCCGAATGTTTGGCCGAGTATCAGCGCCGGAGCGACGGCGTCCGCCATGCGCCAAAAGAGTACCGAGCGTTTTTTGAGGTAAAACCACGACAAAACAAGCCCGCCGATAAGCCCGCCGTGTATGGCAAGGCCGCCGTGCCACAGCGCGGGAATTTCAACGGGGTTTGACAGATAATAGCTCAGGTTGAACGCGACGTAGTACGCCCTTGCGCCGATTATGCCCGCGACGACAACCCACATAATGAAGTTTACGGTTTCGTCGCTCGTAAGCGGCAGGCCTTTTCTTTTGACCTCGCGCTTTATTATGTACGTGGCCGTGAGTATGGCTACCACGTACATCAGCCCGTAGTAGCGAACCTCAATGAAGCCGTATTTAAAGAGAATGGGGTGCAAAATTATATCCTTATCATAGTAATGCTTTTTTAAGAATTCAATACACTGCGCTTAATCTATCAGCCCTGTTATCGGGCTTGACGCGTTAGCGTAAAGTTTTTTCGGTATTCTGCCCGCAAACCGCGCAAGCCTTCCGCTTTCTACGGCAAGCTTCATGGCAAGCGCCATTTTTACCGGATCTTTTGCGCCCGCGATGCCCGTGTTCATCAAAATGCCGTCGCAACCAAGCTCCATTGCCACTGCCGCGTCCGAGGCAGTGCCAACTCCGGCGTCAACAATGACCGGAACTTTAATTGTTTCAAGTATTATCATTAAGTTGTGCGGGTTGCGTATCCCAAGTCCGCTTCCTATGGGTGCGGCAAGCGGCATTACCGCAACGCATCCGGCGTCTTCAAGCTTTCTTGCCATTATCGGGTCGTCTCCGGTGTACGGCATAACCTGAAAGCCTTCTTTCACCAGCACTTTTGCCGCCTGCAACAGAGCCTCGTTGTCCGGAAAGAGCGTCTTTTCGTCGCCTATGACTTCAAGCTTGACAAGGTTCGTTTCAAGGGCTTCTCTGCCAAGTCGCGCCGTTCTAATTGCGTCGTCAGCCGTGTAGCAACCGGCAGTGTTAGGCAGAAGAGTATATTTATTTATGTCAATGCAATTAAGCAGAGACTCCCCTGTTTTATCAAGGTTTACTCTTCTTATTGCCACGGTTACAACTTCCGCGCCGGATGCCTCGAGGGCTTTTATCATAACTTCGTCGGACGGATATTTACCCGTGCCGACCATAAGGCGCGACTTGAACTGGCGCGTTCCGATTCTAAGAAGGTCTGTCATGTGTCCTCCATTGATATTACGGTTTATCTAACCGCCGCCGGTCATGCGTATTATTTCAACGGCGTCTTTGTCGCGCATTATGGTGGCGGGAAAAGCGCTTTTCGGCACTACTTTGTGGTTAAGCTCAACTGCTATGCCCTGCGTTTTAATGCCGAGCAGTTCAAGTAGCGCTTCTAAGGTTACGCCTTGGGGCAGAATTTTGTCATACCCGTTTACTTTTACGTTTACAGCCGTCATTTTATCCATTAGAAAAATATATCCCTTTTGCCGTTTTCAATTTCACGAAGTTTTTCAAGCGTGGCTTTTTTAATCGCCGGGTCTTTTATTTCGTCAATGGCTTTTTTAAGCGCCTGTTCGAGATGTTCTCTAACGCCGTTTTTCGAGTAATCCGTTATGTATTCCTTTAGCGTAAGTATGGCGTTGGAATGGCATAATTTTTCCATCTCTCCGGCGCTTGTCTTTTCCGTAAATTCGCTTCCGACTCTGCCGACGCGGTAGCATGACGTGCAAAGGCTTGGAAGGCCGCCTTCTTTTACAATGGACGCCATTACCTCCGGCAGCGTTCTGTGGTCTGTAGTCGGAAACTGCTCAAGGGTGGCGCGGCTTCGGGCGGTATAGCCGCCCGGGTTGGTGCGCGAGCCTGCGCTCATCTGCGACGCTCCGCAGTTTATAAGCTCTTGCCTGAGTTGTGCCGGCTCTCTTGTTGATATGACTACCCCCGCCGTCGGCACGGCAAGGCGCAATACGGCGACAATCTTTTTAATATCGTTGTCCGTTACAAGCATAGGCGGAGCGATGGCGTTGTCGGCGGTTCGCAGTCTCGGTACGGATATGGTGTGTGCGTGCGCGCCGAATTGGGCATAGAGGCTCATGGAGTGCGCTATGGCCGAGAGGCAATCAAAGCGCCATTGGGCAAGGCCGAAGAGCGGGCCGATGCCTACGTCGCCAAAACCTGCCGTAAGCGCTCTGTCCATAACGCCGAGGCGCCAGTCAAAGTCCTTCTTTCTGCCGTGCGGGTGCATCTTCGCGTACGTGTCTTTATGGTACGTCTCTTGAAATGACTGGTAAACTCCGACACCTGCTTTTTTAAGCTCTTTAAATTCGTCAACGCCCATTGGCGCGGTGTTTACATGAACTATGCGCATGCCGGTATTTTTATATATGGCCCGCACGGCCGATATAATTTGTTCCAGCCCGAAGAGCGGGTCTTCGCCGGTTACAAGAAGAACCCTTTTAAAACCCATGGCAACAAGAGCGCGGGCTTCGGTTACTGTTTCGCCGATTGAAAGCCGCGTCCTTTCAAGCTCTCTGTTGCCGCTTCTGAAGCCGCAGTACAGGCAGGCGTTTGAGCAGTAGTTTGAAAGATAGAGCGGCGCGAACAGCACGATGCGCCTTCCGAATATTTTTTCTTTAACCGTTGCCGCTGTTTGAAGTATCTGCGCCGTATGCTCAGGCAAAGCGCTTAAGAGCGCGCTTGCTTCGTCAAGGGCAATGCCCTTCGCGCACAGCGCTTTGTCGAGTATGGCTGACACCTCGGCGCCTGACGCCGGAGGTTCTTTTAAACGAGCCTCTATTTTACTGAAATCAATGTGCATTGGTGTTTTCCGGCAAATAAAAAAGCCGCCCGGTTGAATATGGCGGCGATCAAAATGAAAGACGATTATTTTTTCAGCCGCTTCCCTACGCCGGCATTACCCGGTTCAGGTCGTTAGGGTCATCTCGGTTACGAGAACTCTCAGCCGTTACAGGCTCCCCCAGCGTTATAAAAAAATGTTATATCAAATACAGCGGATAGTCAAGCTGATTAGAAAAGCTTGCTTGCGGAGATGATTGATTCGGCTATCTCGCGCATTTTTTTGTTTTCTTTTTGCGAGTGCATCTGCATCATTTTAAAGGCGTCGTCTTCAGAAAGGTTGCTTCGTTTCATAAGTATGCCTTTGGCTTTTTCAACGAGCTTTCTCGTCTCCATCGCGTCTTGCAGGTCTTTGACTTCGCTTTTCAGGCTTTTAAATTCTTCAAAACGGGCAAGCGCAAGCTTTATGGCAGGCTCAAGCTGTTTCTTGGTTACGGGTTTTACAAGGTAAGCGAAGACCCCTGCTGAAATGGCTTTTTCAGCCATTTCATCGGAAGAAATTCCGGTTATGAGGATTATCGGAATAGTATGCTTTGAGGTTATAGCGGTGGCGGCCTCGATGCCGTCAACCTCCGGCATCATGACGTCCATGATGATGAGATCGGGCGCAACGTTGGAGGCCATTTCAATGGCGGCTCTGCCGTTTGATGCCACACCTGCAACCGTGTACCCTAAAAGTTCAAGCTGATTCTTAAGAAAGATGCGTGTTTTCGAGTTGTCTTCAGCTATGAGTACGCGGCGAATCAAATTTATTGAAGAAGTTTGCATTACCGTAATGCCGATCTATTGTCAGTTAGTTTACATAGTATATTATAAAAATTAGAACCAGTCAATAGTATTGTATTGTGTTAGAAAATAGTCTTATTGTATTCTGTTTGTTGCTGAAAAAACGTATTCGCTATTTTGCCTTCGGAGCAAGAACTATGATTATGCCCCGTAAATCTCCGGTTTTAAAGCCGTATGCTTTGTCATTAGGGTATTTGGTGGCTATGAATTCCGGCCTTGCTTTCTTTTCGCCGTGGCAGGCAAGGCAAGCCTGCTCAATATAAATAGGCGCGATAAAACGGTTATAAGTTACACCGTTCTTTTCTATGGCATCTCTGTACCTCTTCAGGCTTTTGTCGCCTTCAAACGTGAAGATGAACGCGGCCTCTTCGGCTGTAGGTGTATTTTTCGGGTTTCTGTTCTTTGCGCTGACATGCCTTATTATCAGTGCTTCTTTTTCAGTAAGCTCATTCACTCGCTTGCCTACGGCTCCGCAGACGTTTTGAAAGGTCTCTTCGGTTATAGTGGAATTATCCTTAACAAAGGTCTTGGCAAGGTTTGAGCGCATTTCTGTGATTTCTTCTGCAATGGCCCTTATTTTATCAGTAGGGTCATTTGCAATTGACGGCGTTGTAAACAGTGCAAGCGCACAGAGCGCGATTAAGGCGTTAAGATATGTCTTTTTCATGGTTAGTCCTTTTTTCTGAAAAGTAGCCGGTTTTTGTTGAAAATCAAGGCTTGCACAAAAAAGAAGGCATAGAGGTTTTAATCTTAGCATTAGCAGGGTTTCTTGATAGGTAACACCCTCTTAATGAAATTTAACACAAAGCCGCATCTTGTCAAGGTCTGCGGCGTTATGTTGACGGCGTCGACAGCTTTGATAAATCCGCTATCTGGAAGTAAAGTAGGCGGACGAAGTTCAAAAGCGCAAGCCTGTTTGCCCGGACCTTTTCATCTTCAGTCATAACCATGACTTTGTCAAAGAACGCGTCTATCTCCTCTTTTATAGAGGCAAGCGCAATAAAAACTTTTAGGTATTCGCCTTGCTCGCAAAAGGCGCGTATAAGTGGTTCTGTTTTTAAGCTTGCGGCGTAGAGCGCTTTTTCAAGCTGGTCTGAAAAAACCGAGGCGTCCGGTTTTGGCTGAATGTCTCCAGCGCCTTTTAAAATGTTTGACACGCGCTTAAACGCGATTGAAAGTCGCTGGCAATCAGGGTGCTTTTTAAACGCCTCAAGGGCGTTAATTCTCTTAATCGCGTCAGGTATGTTCGACGCCCAGCCCTGCGTTGACAAGACGGCGTCTATCGAGTCGAAGGACAGGCCTTCTGAAAGAAGCTGGTTCTTAAGACGCTCCTTGAAAAATTCGAGCACGTCGTTTTTAACTTTGTCCTTATCGTGAAGAAGTTTTTTTCCTATTAAAGAGACGGCCTTTGTAATTGCTTCGTCAAGGTCAAACGTAAAATTCTTATCGCGTATCATGGCGAGTATTCCAAGGGCTTGACGCCGTAGGCCGTAAGGGTCTTGCGCTCCGGTTGGAATAAGCCCCACGCCGAAGCATCCGGCTATGGTGTCAAGCTTGTCCGCCATGCTTACGACTGCGCCGTAAACCGAAACCGGAAGCGTGCCGCCGGAGACATTCGGCAGGTAGTGCTCGCATATCGCAACGCAGACTTCATCCGCTTCTTTGTCTCTTTTAGCGTATACGTTGCCCATTATTCCCTGTAGTTTCGGAAATTCTCCGACCATGCCTGACGTGAGGTCGGCCTTTGACAGCATGGCAGACCTGCCGAGAACAAGCTTTGAATAAAACGCCGGGTCTACTTTTTCGCGGTCAAATTCAGATGGGTTAAGGCTTTGTGTTAAAAAGTCGGAAGCGCGCTCAGTATCGCTCCATTTGCCGCAAAGCCCTGCGTTAGAGCCTATGTAGTTCGCAAGCTCGGTGAACCTTTCGGCTTTTTCAAAGGACGTGCCGAGCTTTGCTTGAAATACAACGCCCTTTAGAGCCTCGGCGCGTTTAACAAGCGGCGTTTTAATGTCTTTTTCAAAATAAAACTTGGCGTCGTTAAGGCGGGCGCGAAGCACGCGCTCGTTGCCTTTTTTTACAACTTCCGGGTCTGTGGCTTTGGTGTTGGCAACGGTCAGGAAATACGGCAGTAAAGTTCCGTCGTTGCCAATTATTGAAAAATACCTTTGATGCTCCCTCATGGCATTAATTATTACGCCGCGTGGAAGCGTTAGAAATTCTTGGTCAAAACTGCCGCGTATTACAACGGGGTATTCCACGAGGAAAGCCACTTCGTCGATAAGGCCGTCATCGGGCATCAATACCCCTCCGGCGTCTTTTGCGCTACTTTCAAGCGCTCTTTTGATTATGGCTTTTCGTTCATCAGGGTCAGGCACCACAAAGGCGCTGGAAAGCCCGTCAATGTAATCGCGGGCTGAGGTTACGGTTATCGGCCCTGTGCTCAAGAATTTGTGGCCGTATGTTAAAGCGGCGCTTTTAATGTGGCCGAAGGCGACGTCAAGCGGTTTGCCCGCGAATACACAAAGTATCCAGTGAACTGGCCTTGCGAACGTCATATCAAACGCGCCCCAGCGCATTGACTTGGCGAAGACTTCCGTTTTGATTAAGTCGCTTAGAATATCGCCGAGTATCTTCGCGCTTGGAAGGCCGGTTATTTCTTTTGTTACGCTAACGTATTCGGCTTTACCGGATATTACTGTTTTTACGCTTTCAAGCTTTGCCCCTTGCGCCTTTAAAAAACCTTCAAGGGTTTTCGTGGGCGCGCCGGTTTCGTCAAAGGCCGCTTTTTTTTGCGGGCCGCGCACTTCAATGCTTGCGTCCGGTTGCCTTTCCGGCAGGCCTTCAATTATAAAGGCAAGCCTTCTTGGCGTGCCCAATGTTTTTATGTTGGTAAAGCCGAGGCGCGCGGATTCAAGTTTTTTACGGAGAAGTTCCTCAAAAGAGGCGAGCGCCTTTGGTACGAAGCCTGCGGGCATTTCCTCGGTTCCTATTTCAAGTATTAGTTCGTTTGAGTTCATAAAGTGCTTTTACGTTAACATTAACTTTTCGGTGTGTCCACAGAACATGGGTAAGCGCAATAGTGTCTAATTCCACGCGGCTTGCCGCGCATTTAGTTTCCTCCCCTTTCCAAGGGGAGGGCAGGGAGGGGTAGTTTTATTTTTCCTAAAGAGGTTGGGCTTCCCGTTGCTATAAGGCAATGGGAAGCTGGTACTCTTTAAGTTATGTCGTGCCGGTAAATTTCCACCCCTCAGTCCCATCCTTGATAAAGGAGGGGAAGCTTGAAGAAAAGTTGTTTATCGATTAGCCATACCGGATTTTATAATCTATCAAAATCAGAGATTATTTCAATATCTTTTATAGGCTATATGCGCGGCCTACGAGTTCTGCCGTCGGCATCCGGGCCGCGCCATACCTGTCAAGGGACACGACAGGCAGGAGAAGCCGCTTCAAATCCGCTACCTATAGACATCACCGTGCGCGGCAAGACCATAAAGAACGGCCTCCAGCTCTGGCATGTGGATACGGACTACTTTAAATCATGGGTGCACGGCAGGCTCAACTGGGACCCGACCCAGCCGGGGGCATGGCATTTGCCGGAGGACACAACGGACGACTACTGCCGCCAGCTCGTGAACGAGTCTGTAGTGGTCTCACCCAACGGCAAGAGGACATGGAAGGAGCACGGGGCTAACCACTATTTGGACTGCGAGATGCTGAACGCCGGAGCCGCTTACATGCTACAGGTGCACAGGCTGAGGCCCAAGGGAGCACCGGAGCAAGCGGCATCGGGCCGGAGGGTGATAAGCAAGGGCGTGGAGATTTGAAGGAAGGCCTATGAAAAATTATACGATTGCCGAAGTAGGCGAGATTTTCAAACGCTCCAAAAAGACTATCTACCGCTGGAGGGAGGAGGGGATATTCCGCGAGGTCATTCAGGTGAAGGACGGGTACCTGATTCCGGAGAAGGAGGTTTTGCGGGTGATAGAGGAAAGGACGAAGCGGGAGTGAAATCTTATTATTTTTGCATACCTCCATAAATTTTTAAAATTAGAGAGACTGCTCTAATTCAGACCCTCTTTAATG
>SCQA01000280.1 GCA_004298725.1 bacterium | reverse complement strand
TTTCTTACAAGCCTTATTGTATTTTATCCCGCCGTGCTTAAATATTTGGTCTATATTTTTAAGCCCACCATGCTGGTTTATGTCGCGTTGTTTTTTGTCGAGAGCGCGGCGCTCTATGTTTATTATTACGGCTGGCATTCCATGACAGGCGGTTTTTCAAAAAAACTCCATCTTTTCACCGGGTTTATTTTAACTCTCGCGGGCACGGCGATAATGTTCATAGCGAACGCGTGGGTGACGTTCATGATGTCCCCGGCCGGCGTTGACAAATACGGAGCGCTCACAGGCGGCGTGTGGCAGGCTGTAAATAATCCGCTCTGGAGCGCCATGAACCTTCACAGGTTTGTCGCCAATATTGCCTACGGCGCGTCAATCGTAGGGGCTTACGCGGCGTATAAATTCCTCAGCGCGCGCTCACGCGATGAAAAGGCGCATTACGACTGGATGGGACACACGGCAAGTTTTATTTCCATCGCGTCGCTTTTGCCTCTGCCGTTCGCCGGGTATTGGCTTACCGCTGAAATATACAGATACAGCCAGCAGATGGGCATAACGCTTATGGGCGGCGCGTTTGGCTGGCTTTTTATAATTCAGGCCGTGCTTATAGGGGCGCTCTTTTTGTCGGCTAATTATTATTTGTGGTGCGCCATGTCGAGAGGGGGCGCTGTAAAATACCGCGGCTGGATAAAATATATCGCTTGCGCGTTGTTTTTTTCTTTTCTTGTCTGGTTTACTCCTCATACGCTGACGCTTACCGCCGAGGAGGCGGCAAGCGGCGGGCAGTACCATTCCATACTCGGCCCGCTTGGACTCATGCCCGCGAAGAATACAGCGGTTAATATAATGATAATATTTACGTACCTTACTTTCCTTTTATACAGAAGATCGTCAAGGAGCGCTTGCGTTACGCCGTCGGTAAACGCCCTGCAAGCGGCTCTTTTTTCTGCCGGAGTAGTTAATATAATATTTCTTGGCGCGTACTACGGTTATTTTACTGACACCGCGTATAAAGTGGCGTCGTCCGTGGCGCAGGTGTTGACTACGTTAATAGTCATATGTGCTTCGGCGGTAATCGAGCATTTTGCTTTCAGCGGCGAAAAAGGCAGAAAGACGGTGGAGTGGGGGAATATGCCGGCAAGGAGTCAGTACGCGCTTATACTTATTGCTGTCTCTTTTACGTGGTTAATGGGCCTTATGGGTTACGTGCGTTCAGCCGTCAGGCAACATTGGCATGTCTTTACAATAATGAAGGATGCATCAGCTGATGCCTTTACTCCGCCTATAGCCTACGCCGCGAAGGTCACTTCAATCGGCACGATAATCTTTATGGCGCTTGTCGTCATTGTCTTTTGGCTCAGCGAGTTTCGCGGAAAAAAGCATGAATAGTTTTTTTAAAGTTGCCGTCTTTTGCCTAATAGTCATTGGTGCGTTTACAGCTTTTGCCGTCTGGTACGTGCCGGATATTCCGGTTACTCAGCCGCCTGCCGTTCATGAGCAAGCCATTTCCGACGATGCCGCGCTCGTAGCCGTCGGTGAAGCAATATTTTACGGCAAAGGCAACTGCACACTCTGCCATGACAAACGCGGCAACCGAGCTCCCGCGCTTGACGGCATTGCGTTTATCGCGCCTGAAAGGCTGAAGGACGTTCGCTATAAAGGAAAGGCAACAACCGCCGATGAGTACGTTTACGAGTCTTTGGTTAATCCTTCAGCGTATGTGGTTAAGGGGTACGGCGCGCGAGGCTCCGGCGATGCAATAAGCCCCATGCCTGAAGCAACCGGCCCGGCTATAGGGCTTACCGATATTGAAGCTAATGCGGTCGCAAGTTTTCTTTTAAGCGGCGGTTTTCATTAACGGTTACGCATGAATAAACCTAAAATACCGGCCCCGTTAAAATTTATTGCCGCTGTTTTTGCGGCTTACGTTTTTTTCACCATACCAGCGTTTTTTGGCGCGCCTATTCCGGTAAGCATTAAGCTCCTTTACATGCTCTTTGCCTGCGTCATGATACTTCTTGTCATGACGGTCAGTGACGACGGCGCAAAGGAACTTTTTCAGCCGTTTGACGCTCTATTTACTCACCCTTCCAAAAAGGCGCACCGCGTTATTTTTTTTATTGCGTTGCCGCTTGCCGCGGCGGTTTTTACTTATTTTATAGCGAGGCCGTCAAATGCGCCTCCGGCGGAGGCGAGGGCAATTCACCCCGCGCCGCCGTCTTCTTTTATTGCTTACGGAGAGGCATTTAACATTGCGACGCTTGAAAATCCGTTTCGCGAGCTTGAGGCAAAAGACCCGTTAAGGTTTAAAGAGCTTGTAAAGGAAGGCGGGGCGATTTATTTCAAGAATTGTTTTTTTTGCCACGGCGCGAAGCTTGACGGCAGAGGGCATTACGCGGAAGCGTTAAATCCAAGGCCGTTGCCGTTTAGCGGCAGTGATACAATTTCGCAGTTGCAGGAGTCGTATCTTTTTTGGCGTATCGTGAAAGGCGGGCAGGGTTTGCCGCCGGAGGCGGCGCCGTGGGCGTCTTCAATGCCGGCGTGGGAAAGGCTTTTAACTGAAGAAGAAATATGGAAAACGATACTTTTTCTTTATGACTACACCGGGAATTCTCCGCGCTCGTGGAAGCGCGCCGGTTTAAAGCCCGTGGCCGTAAAACCAGAAACTTACAATGGTGAAGATCTGAAGGGGAAAAAGATTTACGAAGGAAAATGCGCGTGGTGTCACGGAGCCGACGGCGCCGGGGGCGGCCCTTCTTCGGCTTTTTTGACGCCTGCTCCTCGTGATTTTACGTTTGGTTTTTTTAAGTGGAAGACGACTCCGTTTGACGACTATTCGCCGTCAGCAAGCGATCTTTACAGGATGATAAGCCAAGGCGTAAACGGAACGTCAATGCCCGGCTGGGCGGACGTGTTAAGCAAGACTGAAGTTAAAGACGTTGCTGATTACGTTAAGGCGCTTGGCAGGTTTGAATATTCTCAAAATGCCGGTGCCGCGCCCATAAAAATAAACGCCTCAACGGACGCGCTTATTCGCGGTAAAAGGCTTTTTCTTGACAGATGCTCCGAGTGTCACGGCGAGCTTGGCAGGGGGGACGCTCTGAAAAGGCTTAAAGACGACTGGGGAGGGCGCTCGTGGCCGAGGGACTTAACCAAAGGCCGGACATTTCGCTTTGGCTCGTCTGCGTCTGAAATTTACGCGAGAATTACAAACGGCATATCCGGCACGCAGATGCCGTCGTTTGCCGACCCGAAGAGCCGGAAGATGCTGACTGAGGACGAGCGCAAGGACGTTGCCGTTTTTGTCGCAAGCCTGCAGGAGCATGGCAGAGCGATAGAGACGGACGGCGTTATCAGGGCGCGGCGCGTTGACGGCGCTCTTCCGATAGACCCAGACGCTAATGAGTGGCAAGCGGCGCGTTGGACTGCGTTTCGCCTTGCGCCTCAGATTGTTGCCGATGAAAGGCTTTTTAATCCGACGATAGATTCCATCTCCGTTAAGGCTTTGTACAAAGAAAATGACGTTGCCTTTCTTATTGAATGGGACGATCCTACGCTTAGCCTGCCCGGCGATTTAAAGTCAGCGGAACTTGCCGAAGGAACGCTTTATCAAGACGGCGTTGCGGTTCAAATGCCCGCTGGCTCCGTTAAAAAACCATATTTCGGCATGGGAAACGCAAGCGCGGCCGTGAATATTTTACTTTGGCTTTCTCCGGCGTCAGCCGGAAAGAGCGCGAGCGTAAAGCTTATGCGCGCAAAGGGCTATGATAAAATTGAAAAAGCTGAATTAGCCAAGGCAGGCGGAATTTTCGCTGAAGGGGTTTATAATAAGGGCAGGTGGCAGGTTGCAGTGAAGATGCCGTTAAATACCGAGCGCTTGGAAGACGGCGCGTCTGCCGGAGTCTTGGCCGGTAAACGGTTTATGCCGGTAGCTTTTGCCGTTTGGGACGGCTCAAATGGAGAAAACGGTGCGCGTCATACAATGACGCCGTGGCAATGGCTAAGCCTTGAGCCTGAAAAAAGTTACGGCGAATACCTATGGCCTTTGGCAATGGCAATAATTGTATTTGCCGGCGAGATGTTTATTTACAGGACGACGAGAAAGAGTGAGTAATTAAAAGAGCAACCCTTGCACCGTCAATTATTCTGTTCATTATGTAAGGTGGCGCGAGGCTTCAGCCGTACTGTTTTTGCGTCGCCTGTGCATGATTGCATCAAGCGAGGCTACAGCCTCGCACTGCTAAATTCACAAGAAATCGGCACTCTTTGAATTTGCTTAAGATTAGCCTCTTGACGCAACTATTCCGCTTGCGAGCAGGGCAACTCCGGCTGTAAGAAGAACGGCGTTGAACGCCTCAAACTGCAGTCCGGCCTTCAGCTCAAGCATGAAGTTAAGCGCTCCAAGAGACAAAAGCACCGCGCCTGAAAACTGCCTCTTAACGCCTTTTTTGGAAGGCAAAGCCTTTTGTTCTTTTCCAGCGCATTTGTCCGTCTTCATTTGCCCGCCTTATGGCGAAGGCTTGTCATAAGTTCCGGCGTTATTTTGCAAAGCCCTTTTGCGAGCGCGTATTTCTCAATGCCTGTTTTTATCATCGGCCTTAGAAATTGTGGAACTTTTTCAAGGCGCGATAACGCCTCGCTTGTCCATGCCGGCGGGGGTTGCTTTTCACGTGGGTTTTCTGAAGGTACGTATGAGCAGAGCGGGTCTTCGGCCATAATGTTGCCTGACGACGCAAGCGCGCGCGCCCTGCAACCGCCGCATGAGACTTTCCATTCGCACCTGTTGCATCTGCCTTCAGGCGATTGGCTTCTTAGCATTTTAAAGACCGGGCTCGTTGACCAGATTTCAGGTAGAGAGAACCGGTGAAGGCTTGGCGAGTTAATGTCAGGCTGGATATACGGGCATGGCGTTACAAGACCGTCCGCCGTAATTCTTAGGTAAGAGGTTCCGGCTACGCACCCGCTTGACCCGCCTGAAAGTTCGTTGCCGTATTTTGAGGCGACCCGCAAAAAATGAGGGGCGCACCGTGGCCGCACAATTATTTTGCCGGTGAATTCTTCCGCTACTCTTACAATTTCTTCGAGCGTTGCTTCATATTCATCCGGCGTAATGTCCGTTATGGCGCGCCCTCGTCCGGTGCAGACAAGAAAGAAAATATTCAGCGCCCTTGCTCCGGCATTTGCGGATAATTCGGCAACGCGCCGTATCTCATGAAGGTTTTCTTTTGTAACGGTGAACTGAACCTGAAAGTCAATGGAATGTGCTCTCAGTCGCGCCATCGCAGTGACGGCGTTTTGCCATGAGCCGCATACTCCTCTGAACGTGTCGTGAAAGCCGGGAGAGGCCGAGTCAAGGCTTATGCCGACGCCTTTAACGCGGCAATTTGCGAGTTTTCTTGCGGTTGTGTTGTCAATAAACGCGCCGTTTGTCCCTATAACCACGCCAAGGCCCAAGTTTGAGGCATGGGAGGCGATGTCGAATATATCCGGCCTTAGAAGAGGCTCGCCTCCGGTAAGTATTAGCATGGCGTTATTGTTAAGAGACGCGATTTCGTTAGTAATGCGTAAGGCTGTAGCAGTTGAAATGGCGTCCGTTCCGGAAGCGTCGTCAGAGTCAATATAGCAGTGGCGGCACTTGAGGTTACATCGCGTTGTAAGGTTCCATGAAATAAGAAATGGCGGGTCTAATTTTTCCATTTAAAATTCACCGAACTGCTCGCGCGCGCGGCGCATAAGCTCCGGCGTTATAGTCGTCACGCCATTTTTTCTGGCTATGTCTTCAACAATATTTTTAACAAGGGTTCTGGCGAACGCCGGAATGCGCTTAAGTATATCTTCGGATGCGGCGTTCCAGCTTGGGCTCTCTGAGCACGTTGTGGTTTTAACGGCAAATTCGGCGCAACTGGATATAAGCACGTTGCAATCCGCTTCGGTTAGGCAGTTTTCAGCCGTGCTTCCGATGTCAAGGCCGGGCGCGCTGTGAACGCCTGTTTTGCCTAAGGTAAGAAGAAATGGACGCGCCTTTGCGGCGTAGCGTAGTATTTCGCAAAAGGGTTTGCCTGAAAGGAGCGTCTTCTTTATTTTAATTCCCAGCTCGTCGGCTATAACTCCGGCTGAGTCAAGGTGCCCTTGATAAATTTTAGCAAGGCCTTTGTCAATTATTTCATTATGCAGTTTTTCCTGTTCTTTGAACCAGATCGGAAGAGC
>SCQA01000279.1 GCA_004298725.1 bacterium | reverse complement strand
AGCAAAGATAAATTTCCTTTTCATCGTTATCCTTCCATTTTTTAAGACGTTTTTCCGGCTTACTTGCCGAATGATGATGAAAGCTTGCCCAGCGCCTT
Source organism: bacterium (assembly GCA_004298725.1). Classification (GTDB taxonomy): domain Bacteria; phylum Desulfobacterota; class GWC2-55-46; order GWC2-55-46; family GWC2-55-46; genus SCQA01. Next base: position 1,829 of record SCQA01000279.1, on the reverse strand, counting down.
CTCTGCGGTAACAGCCGCTTCGGAGTCAGGGTAACGTCTTACAACGGCCAAAAGAGCTTCTTTCGCCTTCTCGGTATTGTTCATCTCAATATAAGCGAAGCCCACCTTTAAAAGCGAGTCCGGCGCCTTATTCCCCGACGGATATTTGTTAACCGCTTCATTAAACTTGGAAATGGCCTTAACAAAATCCTTTTCGGTGTAATACGACTCGCCTATCCAGTAAAGCGCGTTATCCGCGAGGTCGCTTACAGCGAACTTCCTTGCCAGTTCGCCGAACACCTTACGCGCCTCGGCGTATTTTCCGGCCATAAAAAGGTCTTGCCCTCTGCTGTAAAGCGTATCCGGCGTAACTGGCGGGGCCGGCTTTTTTTTAGACTGCGGCTCTGCCTCCGGCGCTACCTCGGCCTTTTCCTGTTTGTCGCCAACTTCGGCTTTTATAACATTTTGAGGCGGCGGCAAAGCGGCCTTTTCTTCTTTTACTTCCTTAACTTCCTTTTCTTCTTTTATCTGAGCCGGTTCCGCCTTTTTGGCTTGCTCTCCCGCGGTAGCGCCGTCGGCAAGCTTTATAACCTTAAGCCCGTCCGGCGGTTCCGCCTTGGCCGGATTCATGCTTTCCATCTTTACCCTCGCGGCTTCCATCTTCTCATAAAGAAGCATGAACTTATTGCCAAGCTCGTCCTGTTTTGTCTTCGACTCCTCAGCAGACTGCCGGAGCGCGTCAACCTTCGTCGAGAGGCGGTCGTGCTCCTCTTTTTCCACAAAAGAGGCGCAACCGGACGCAAGCGACAACGCGGCAATAAGCGCGAATAACTTTAAGCGGTTCATTTTAAAATAATACCCCTTTTTTCATAATATCTTGAATTAAAACCCTTTTACGCCTTTTGTCAAGGGAAAACTTGGCCTGAAATAAAATCTAACTTAAATACCGCGTCTTATCCGTGACCAGCGTCACCTTTACCGCGCCTGAATTTAAATCTTTTATACACGGACGCGAAAGCTGAAATAATTAAAATAAGCGCGGCGCCAAGCGCCATTTGCCACGATATTTTGCCTTTTAAAAGCCCTAAAATAGAGCTTGAAAAAACCACGTAGGCAATAACGCCTGGAAGCATGAATATAAACGTGGCGACCGCGTAATGGCCGAACTTTATTCCCGTAAGCCCGAACGCGAAGTTAAGCAGGTTATACGGAAAGAGCGGAATAAGCCTTGCCACGGCAACCGCCTTCCATCCCATCCGTGCAACTTCGCTGTCAAGGTCTTTAAGCCTTTTGCCTTTTAGCCTCGCGCTGACCCACTGCCTGCCCATGCGCCTTGCCGCCAGAAAAGCCACGCAAGCCCCTATGGTCGCGCCTATCGACACATACACGCTACCCCATACCGGGCCGAATAACACTGCTCCGGCAATTGTCAACGCAAGCCCGGGCATCATAAGCGACGGAGCAACTGAGTACACCGCGATATAAACCAGCGGCGCCCACGCTCCGTACCCGCCTATCCAGCCCCTTATTACAGCCTCGTCAGCGTAGCCCTTTAAAACGGCTAACCTTGCCAAAAGCACGGCTATAATCGCAAAGGATATAAGTAGCGCTGATTTCAAACCTTTGCGGGTCATTATAACGCTACCGCGCCGGAATAATCATCGTTAGCGGCAATGAAGTTTTGCCAAAGAGCAATGGTTTTCATTTAAAGGGTGTCTCTAAAAATTAGAAATTTTTTCCGAGATCGAGGCGGGGCGAAATAAAAAGCGGAGCATAATGCGAATATGTGAGCATTTTTATTTCGTCCTAACAAAGAGATCGGGAAAAAGGGCAATTTTTAGAGGCACCCT